>CAZWUP010000051.1:0-13702 GCA_964637045.1 uncultured Porticoccaceae bacterium
AGGGCCGCCGGCCCCAACTGGGGGGCACCGCCCTCGATGCTGGGCAAAATAAGGCTTTCCGGCGCCTCGGGAAGCTCGATGCCGTTGAGGAAGTACTGCAGCAGGGTGTCGTAGGCAGCGCAGTCACCCACCAGCACCGCCCCCAGCAGGGTCTTGCCGTCGGCGCTGACATTGATGCGCTTGTAGATCTCGTCCCGCTCGTCGCAGTAGACATAGGACAGGGCACCGGCGGCGCGGCCATGGGCGTCGCCAATGGAGCCCACATCCACCCCCAGCAGTTTGAGCTTGGTGCTCATATCGGCGCCGTGGAAGGCGCTTTTGTCCTCGCCGAGCTGGCTGACGGCGGTTTCCGCCATCCGGTAGCCGGGGGCCACCAGGCCGTAGATAAAGTTGCCGAAGCTGGCGCACTCGCCAATGGCGTAGATATCGGAATCACTGGTGCGGCAGTGGTAGTCCACCACCACGCCACCCCGGGCGCCCACCTCCAGGCCGCAGTCCCGGGCCAACTGATCGTAGGGGCGAATGCCAGCGGAGAACACGATCATATCGGTGTCGAGATGGGTGTCGTCGGCGAAATTCATCCGCAGCCGGGTACCCTGGCCGTCGACGATTTCCCTGGTGGCCTTGCCGGTGTGGACGAACACCCCCAGGGCCTCGATCTTGCGGCGCAGCATCCTGCTGCCGCCGTCGTCCAGCTGAACCCCCATCAGGCCCGGGGCAAACTCCACCACATGGGCCTCGAGGCCGAGATTTTTCAGGGCATTGGCGCACTCCAGGCCGAGCAGGCCGCCGCCCACCACCACGCCGATTCTTGATTTCGCCGCCTGGGCCTTGATGGCCCCCAGATCGTCGATGGTGCGGTAGGTAAGGCAGTTGTCCCGCTCGCCGCCGGGGATGGGGGGCACAAAGGGATAGGAGCCGGTGGCCAGCACCAGCTTGTCGTAGCTGTAGTGGAGGCCGGCTTCGGTGGTAACGGTTTTGGCGTCCCGGTCGATACGGGCAACCCCATCGCCAAAGTGGGCCTTCACCCCCTGCTGGACGTAGAACTCGCGGGTGGTGAGGGCCAGGTCTTCTGGCTTCTTGCCGGCAAAGAAGTCCGACAGGTGGACCCTGTCGTAGGCGGGGCGGGGTTCGGCGCCGAGCACCGTGATCTCCACGTCCAGCTGCTTTTGCAGCAGCTGGTCCACATAGTGGTGGCCCACCATGCCGTTGCCAATCACCAGGATTTTTTGTCTTGAACGCTGTGTTGCCATGGCTTCCTCTCTGGGTATATCTGGCGCGGGGCGAATTCACGACGGGACCCTGCCACCTGGCGGTGGCAAGGGCGTCTTTACCCAGAGGAGGTCTCGAACGGGAATCGCCGGAGCCACATTGGTGGCTGCGCGACTCGGGTGAATGGGGGTGACAGCGACGTCAACCCGCCTACGACAAGACTACATACAAACTCTATGCCAACTAATGAAGCCTTGTTTTCCTTACTGTTTACAGCAGCTTATGGCGCCAGCCTGGCCGCCGCCCAACACTGTCAACGGGAGCTCAGGGGGCATTGCACCATCTTGGCCGGCAGCGACCAAAATAAGGGCACGGGAAGATGACGCTACCTTGCACCCTCTCTTGCACCCGTTCTTGCACCTTCCCGGTGGCCCGCCAGGGATGGCAGTTGCTACCCCGCCCGACAAAACTCCGGGCCAAACATGATCCGGGAACGTATCCCGGAGATATCCGCCCCCGAATCGATCAGCTCCCCGTACCAGTTGCCGGCGCTGCGGTCCCCCAGCAGGATGGCCCCCACCAGGCGGTTGCCGCTGATCACCAGACGGCGGTAGATGCCCCGCTGGCGGTCCCGCAACACCAGGCTGTGGGCGCCCTCGGGAAAGGGCATGGCCCCCGCCGCATACAGATCGACCCCCGACACCTTGAGCTGGGTGGCCACCTCCCGGTGGCAATAGCCCGGGGTGGGTTGATTGTCGAGCACCGCCGCCAGCACCTCCGCCTGCTGCCACACCGGCGCCACCAGGCCGAAGGTGCGGCCGTCGATCTGGCAGCACTCCCCCAGGGCGTAGATGCCGTCGACACCGGTGCGCAACAGGGGATCGGCGACGATGGCCCTGTCGCAGGGGATTCCGGCCGCCGCCGCCAGCTCGGTGTTGGCGTCGATGCCGGCGGCAAAGAGCACCAGCTCCGCAGCCAGACAGCGGCCGTCATCCAGCGCCACCCCGGTGGCGCGCTGCCCATCGCTGGTAACGGCGCGGGGCGAAGCCCCCAGGGCGAAACGGATGCCCCGCCGGGCCAGCAATTCCCGCAGCTGCTCCGCCGCCTCCCCATCCAGCTGGCGGTTCATCAACAGCGGCTGGCGGTGCACCAGGGTAACCTCCATGCCCAGGGCGTTGAGGCCGTGGGCCGCCTCCAGCCCCAGCAGGCCACCGCCGACCACCACCGCCGGCCCCCCTGCCCCGGCGCGGCGACGGATGGTGTCGAGGTCCGCCAGACCGCGGAACCCCAGCACACCCTCGGCGCAAACACCGGGAATATCCGGAATATGGGCCCGGGAGCCGGTGGCGAACACCAGTTTGTCCCAGGGAATGCAGCGGCCCGATCGGGTTGTCACCCATCGGCCCCAGGGATCCACGTTGACCGCGGGGTCCCCGGTGATCAGCGCAACACCCTGTTGGCGATACCAGGACTCGGTCAACAGCGGCAAATCACCTTCGCTGTTGTCGCCACAGAGCACCGAGGACAACAGGATCCGGTTGTAACTGGGTTGCATCTCGGCGCCGATAACGGTGATGGCAAAGGCGGAGCCCCGTTCGGCGAGAATTTCCAGGAGTCTGGCGGCGGCCATGCCGCTGCCGATAATGACCAGCCGCTCAGTCACGACGCCGAGCCCCCAACTGGCGCCACCGCGGCGGCCATCAGAAATTCAGCTCCGCCCACAGCCACAGCTTGTCGGTGTCCTGGAAGGGGGCGTCCTCGCCGCTGTAGGCACTGTACTTGGCCCCCAGGGTCCAGTTGGGGCTGAGCACCTTGGCGACCATCAGGCCCCACTCGCTGCCGAAATCCCCGGAGCCCTCATCGGCACCGTACTGGTGGTACTGGGCGGTGATGGTGGTGGCGTGCTGGGGCATGGCCACCACCAGGGTGGCGAAGGTGTCCTCGAGGCCCACCGCGGGGGTGACCAGAAACTTATCGGCCCAGCCGTTGAAGGCGTGCTTGGTGGCGTAGGGAGTCTGGAAGCCGTAGAGACCGTCGTCGGAGCCCAACACCTCGCGGGCCAGCTTGACGGTGACCGCCGCCTTGGCCAGGCCGACATTCACCCCCCCTTCGAGGAAGCTGTAGTCGGCATCGCGATCAACCCCGGCGGTGGTTTCAAAGTCCTGGCGGGCAAACTCTGCGGCGTAGAGAATGCGCACCGGCCTGACGGTCTGCAGGCCGTGCCCCCCCTCGAAGCGCAAGCCCACCACGTCACTGGTGTTGAAGCGCAGGCCGGCATTGACGGTGGCGTCCTTCTCGTCCTGGTGGTCGAGCAGGTAGGCGTAACCGGTGAACCTGCCCCAGCTGAATCCGTTGTAGGAAATATTGAGCAGGTTATCCTTGATGCCACTGCTGTCGAATTGGGGAGTGATGCCATTCACCTTGGTGAGGTGGGCATAATTGAAGGTGACATCCGGAATCCCGGTATAGACGGCGGTGAAGCCGTCAAACGTCTGGTCGTCCTGGCGCCACCCCACACTGCCGACAAAACGCTGATTGTCGAAATTGAGCCGCTGCCGGCCATACCCCAGTTCCAGGCGGGAAATGCCCCGGTAGCGCAGGTAGCCCCGGTTGAGTTCGGTATCCGCCGGGTCGGCGATGGTGGCATAACCGGCGCTTTCCGGAGCATAGTCATCCACCCCAAACAGGGTGTGCACATCCTCGAACTCCACCACCGCCGACAACCCCTCGAAGGGCGCGGTCTCGTAGGCGATGCGGGTCCTCAGGGTGAGAGCCTCGCCGTCCCGGGCCACGGCGTCGTCGCCGACCTCTTCATAGCGCAGGCGCAGATTGCCGGACACCTTGCCGGAAGTGATGGCCGAGGTCAGGGTGCTGGCAGCCACCCCGGTCTGGGGCAGGGTCACCAACCCCAGGGCGATAATCAGTGACTTGATGGCAAAGCTTCCGTGGTACTTGGTATTGCTCATGGTGTTCTCCATTGGTTTGCTGTGAGGTTTGTGCGTTGTAACTATTCAGCACTGGTGCTCCGAACCGCCGAACCAGGCACGCTCAGCCAGAACACGCCGTGAATCCATCCCTGGAGGCTCGACATCGGCGTCCCTGCCGATGACGGTTCTGGCTGAACGTGCCTGATTCTGCTCACTATCGAGCGATGTGAAGAAGTCCCGTAGGTCGGATTAGGCGCAGCCGTAATCCGACAACCACGTGGGTTTGACGAAATTCCCCGTCGGATTACGGCTGCGCCTAATCCGACCTACGCAAAACCGCCACCACTGGGTTGTTTCGCAACTATCGAGTTTTATCACTAGGCAACGTGTTTTTTGCGCAGGGCTGTGACGTTTGCCACCTCCCTGGCCCGGTCTTTGGACTGCGAACGGTTCGGGTAGTCCTCGGCCTTGCGCTGTTTTTCATAGAGAAAGCGCAACACTTCCTGGCGGCAGTGGTTGTAGGTCGGGTCCTCCGCCAGCTCGAGGCGGTGGCGGGGCCGTTCGAGATCAACGGAGAGAATCTCGCCGATGGTGGCCGCCGGGCCGTTGGTCATCATCACGATGCGGTCGGAGAGCAGCACGGCCTCGTCCACATCGTGGGTAATCATGATCACCGTGTTGTTGAGTTCCCGCTGAATCTCCATCAGGGAGTCCTGCAGGTGGGCGCGGGTCAGGGCGTCGAGGGCGCCAAAGGGCTCGTCCATCAGCAACACCCTGGGCTGCATGGCCAGGGCCCGGGCAATGCCCACCCGCTGCTTCATGCCCCCGGAAATTTCTGCCGGGCGCTTGTGCATGGCGTGGTCCATGTGCACCAGGTGCAGGTTGTGCTCTATCCACTCCTTCATCTCGGCGCGGGATTTCTGGCCGCGAAAGACCTGCTTTACCGCCAGCTCCACGTTCTGGTAGGCGGTCAGCCAGGGCAACAGGGAGTGGTTCTGGAATACCACCGCCCGCTCCGGGCCGGGTTCGTCCACCTCCTTGCCGTCGAGCACCACGCCGCCGGTGGTGGCCTGCAACAGCCCGGCGACGATATTGAGCACCGTGGACTTGCCGCACCCGGAGTGACCGATCAGGGACACATACTCCCCCTCGCGGATTTTCAGGTTGACATTGTCCAGGGCCTTGAAGGGGCCATTGTCGGTCTTGAATTCAATGCTGACAGCGGTGAGTTCGAGTAGGGTTGCCATGGTCTGTCTCCGTAAAATGCTGACTTAGCGGGTTGCGATGGTCTTGTCCCAGGACGCCCAGCGCTGCAGGCTGAGCATGCAGCGATCGAGGACATAGCCAATCAGACCGATGGTGAGTACCGCCACCATGATCCGTCCCAGGGACTGGGAGCTGCCGTTCTGAAATTCGTCCCACACGAACTTGCCGAGGCCGGGATTCTGGGCCAGCATCTCCGCCGCGATCAGCACCATCCAGGCGGTGCCCAGGGACAGCCGCAGGCCGGTAAAGATCATCGGCACCGCGGCGGGCAAAACGATTTTGCGCACATGGCCCAGCCAACTCAGGCGCAACACCTTGCTGACGTTGTTGAGATCCCCGCTCACCGAGGTCACCCCCACTGCGGTATTGATCAGGGTGGGCCACAGGGAACACAGCATCACCGTGAGCACCGACACCACATAGGATTTGGCGAACAGGGGATCGTCAGTGGTGTAGACCGCGGCCACCACAATGGTCACCAGGGGCAACCAGGCCAGGGGGGAAACCGGTTTGAACACCTGAATCAGCGGATTTACCGCACTGTAGGTGGCACCGCTCAGGCCGATGACAATACCCAGGGGAATGGCGATCAGCGAGGCCAGAACAAAGCCGCTCATCACGGTTTTCAGGCTGGTGAAAATCTGGTCGACAAAGGTGGGCTTGCCGGTGTAGCCGCGGATCGGCATCACCCTGGCGTCGGGATTTGCCGCGAGTTTTTCCGCGTTGCGATCGTGCTGGCGCTGGTAGAAGGCTTCCGCCCGCAGGCGCTCCTCCCGGTGCTCCTCCGTCAGATTCACCACCTGCTCCCACACCTGGGTGGGGCCGGGCAGATTGCCGAGGGAGGTCTCGATCTTGCTGGCTCCCGCCTGCCAGATCATCAGGAACAGGCCGATGCCCAGCAGCGGCAACCCCAGCTGGCGGGTGATGCGCGCCACCTGGACCCCCGGCCTGTCGCCGCGCACCAGGCGCACATAGGGCTCCAGCCAGGCGGGTGTGGAAAGGGATGCGATCATGGCGTGAACTCCAGGTTGATGTTCGAGGTCTCCGCCGGCGGCAACCGGTGCCGCCGGCGACGATTCCTGCGTCAGGGTTGTTGATCGGCCTTGAGGCCAATGGTCAGCTTCTCGATATAGGCGTTGGGCTTGCGGCCGTCGTACTCCACGCCGTCGATAAACTCGGCGGTGGCGGGCTTGAAGCCACTCTCGCTGGCAAAATCGGGGAAGTCACTGGCTTTCAGCTTGCCCTCGGCGATCAGCTCCCGGGCCGCCTGGGCGTAGATATCCGGGCGGTAGACCTGCTTAGCGACGTCCATGTACCAGCTGTCGGGCTTGTGCTCGTCGATCTGCCCCCAGCGACGCATCTGGGTCAGGTACCAGATGGCGTCGGAATAGTAGGGATAGGTGGCGTGATGGCGGAAGAACACATTGAAATCGGGCACCTCCCGCACATCCCCCTTTTCGTACTCGAAGGTGCCGGTCATGCTGTTGGCGATGACTTTCTGGTCAGCGCCCACATAGGCCGGGCGGGCGAGAATCTTCACCGCTTCACCACGGTTGGCGTTGTCGTTCTCATCCAGCCAGTAGGCGGCGCGAATCAGCGCTTTCACCACCCGGATATGGGTGTTGGGATTTTTGTCCGCCCACGCCTTGGCCACACCAAAGACCTTTTCCGGATTGTTTTTCCAGATTTCGTAGTCGGTGATGACCGGCACCCCGATACCCTTGATCACCGCCTGCTGGTTCCAGGGCTCACCCACGCAATAGCCGTCGATGGTGCCGGCTTCCAGGGTGGCGGGCATCTGGGGCGGCGGGGTTACCGACAACAGGGCCTCGGCACCGATCTGGCCGGTGACGTCACCCTTGGCGGGAGCGTAGTAGCCGGGGTGGATTCCACCGGCGGCCAGCCAGTAACGCAGTTCATAGTTGTGGGTGGAGACGGGAAACACCATGCCCATCTTGAAGGGCTTGCCCTCCGCCTTGTAGGACTCGATCACCGGCTTGAGGGCGTCCGCCTTGATGGGGTGCACCGGCTTGCCGCCTTCCATGGGAATGTTTGCCTTCATCGCCTCCCACACCGAGTTGGAGACGGTGATGCCGTTGCCGTTGAGGTCCATGCTGAAGGCAGTGATGATGTCAGCCTTGGTGCCGAAGCCGATGGTGGCCCCCAGGGGTTGCCCCGCCAGCATATGGGCACCATCCAGCTCCCCGGAAATCACCCGGTCCAGCAGCACTTTCCAGTTGGCCTGGGCTTCGAGGGTGACATAGAGATCTTCATCCTCGAAGTAGCCCTTTTCGTAGGCAACCGCCAGGGGCGCCATATCCGTCAGTTTGATAAAGCCGAATTTCAGCTCCCACTTTTCAGGTTCGCCCAGGGCGGCGCTCACCGGCGCCGACATCAGCAGCGACACTGCGGACGCCGCCAGCACGCCCGCCAGGCGCGCCCTGCTGCGGGTCACTTCGCGAATTTTCTGCAACATATCCTTCTCCGTGTAAAATTCAGCACAAAAAAAAGCCCACGTAGCACCGAGGCGCTACGTGGGCAACATCACCCAAGAGTGGAGGATTTCCAAAGCGGATCAGATACCGGGGGAGAGTATGTGATCCTATGCTGAGTAATGCAGCTACCGTGCCATAAAATCAAAACATTGATAATAATGAGGTTTTTTAGTACTACATCCCTGAATAATCGCTTTTCGGCCGCCGCCGGCCACTGCGGTGGTGCAGCTGCGACCCCCGTGCGCACAAGGTTGGCGCAGCGGGTTGCCGTCCATCCTGGAATTTACAGGGTTGATCGCCGGGCATCCTGGACAATTTGCGTACACAAAGGATTGGAGTATCATCTCGGCGGCAGGCAGGGGCAGGCATCACGCCCGGCAAGCGCGGCCATTGGTCGCGGCAGTTATCCGCAGGAATAGCGGCTGCCGGGTGCTCACTCAATAATGACAAAAGGACGTGCTCTTATGACAGACATCACAACGTCGCTGGACAATCCACAGCCGGCCGGCAACCACGGCAAGGCGGACCCGAAGTTCGCGGCTATCCACGCCACCCTCAGGCGCTGCCTGGCCAAGCCTGGGCTGCGCTTGCGCTTTTCGGCTTCCCTCGAGCAGCGCTATCGCCAGGACCGGCGGCGGGAGGGCCTGCGGATCGCCGGCGCCCTGTATCCCTACATCCTGGCGTTGGTGGCCACTTTCGGGATCGTCCTCTTCCTGGGGTTGCCCGGGGATCGCCAGACCAGCTGGGGGCTTGCCTATCTCCTCCTGGCAACCCTGGTGGCTGTGCAGACCCTCAGCGTCAGAATACCCCGCTTCGACCCCTGGTTTGACACCTACTTCAGTGTGCTCAATGGCCTGGGCATGGGGATGGCCATTGTGCTTCCCACCCTGACGGACAACCCGGAGGCCCGAAGCTTTACCTTCCTCGGGGTTTACATCGCCGCCGCCACCATAGGTGCGGTGAGCATCCATCTCGTTCGCCTGCCCCTCAACCTGGCCAGCCTGTGGCTGGGTGGGGGCTTTGGCCTGCTGCTGCTCGCCGCCTGGGGGCGGCTGCCGAGTTGGCTCGAAATCCACCAGCACTACACCCTGGGCTGCATTGTCGGCTCCCTGTTCTCGGTGCACGGCGAGCACCGCATTCGGCTGGGATTTCTGCAGCGCAATATGCTGCAACTGGAAATGGAGCGCTCGCAACACCTGGCCTCGCGAATGAGCCAGCTGTCGCGCCGCGACGCCCTCACAGGCCTGGCCAACCGGCGCTACTTTGATGAAATCCTGGAGCGGGAATGGCTGCGCTGTCGCCGGGAGCAGACCCCTCTGGGGCTGCTGTTTGTCGACGTGGACTGGTTCAAGAAATACAACGACGAGCTCGGCCACCACGCCGGCGACGAGTGTCTGCAACAACTTGCCAAAGTCATTGCCGGTCACTGTCGCCGCCCTGCCGACCTGGCCGCCCGCTACGGCGGCGAAGAATTTGTGCTGCTCTATCCGCAGACGCCGGCGGAGGCCATCCATATCCTCGGCCGCCGCCTGTGCGGCGCGATCATGGCCCTCGCCCTGCCCCACGGCGGGTCGGAGTGGGGCCGGGTCACCGTCAGTATCGGCTGCATCTCGGTGGTCCCCAACGACCGACTGACGGCGGAGGAACTGATGCTGGGCGCCGATCGCGCCCTGTACCAGGCCAAGGCCAGGGGCCGCAATTGTGCGGTGCTGGAATACCTGCCCTCCTCAAGTGATTATCCCGCCGAAACAGCAGGAGACCAACAAAATACAACCGAGGGCTTCCCCCAAACCATCACCGAGTAAATATCCAGGCTGTTGTAAAATGGTCAACACCGCAACTGGCTGTCGCAATGCCGCTACTCCGGACAAGGCATTGGGCTTGTGGGAACCATTTACATGTACACCGCCCGCTTGCCAAGCCGCGATGGTTGACGTTAAGAATCAACCACAGCCTCACATCCGGCCTCTTCGCGGCGTCTGATTTCCTGGCCCTAATGATATTCGCCGAGGGGATCCAATTTGATTAACGAGGCATAGCCTTAAGAGGTTCCTCAGATAATCTGAAGTTGGCAGCCTGCAGCTTCCATGATGCGTGCGTGGTGGGCCTCCATACGCTTAAAAATTTTGCGCATCAACGCTTCGACTTCGGCGCCCCTGCCCTCCTTCAGCAGCTCGATAACCCGGCGCGGCTCGCGGTGGCCCCTCTTGATATCAGCGACATTGGGCGCCGGAAGTTCCCGGGAGCTCTCTGGGATCGACGCGATGTGTAGATTGATGATGTGGTTGGCCATCTGGCTGACCAGCACCAACGCCGGATTGCCGGAAAGCTCCATCAGCAATTCGTCAAAGCGCTGCAGCATGCGGGCCATGTGGCGGGGGTTGTCAGCGGCGGCTTCCAATTCCCTCATGGGCTCATCGAGAACAAAAAATCAGGGCGCGGCCGGGGTTCCGCCAGCTCGCGGGCGGTGACTGGCTCGATAAGGGTACGCAGCTTGAACACATCGAGAAACCTCGTACCTCGAACCTGCAGCACCAGGGCTGCCATACGTGCGGTGTGATCGGTGTTAAACGACTGGACTTCGCACCCTTGGGTCCTCCACGGGTTGTAACCAGCAAGTCCTCGGTTTCAAGGATACGAACCGCCTCGCGAATGGTGGGGCGCGACACACCATAGTGGCTGATGAGCTGTGATTCCGGCGGAAGATTACCGCCATTGACATAAAAACCATGGGCGATCTTGCGGCGCAGATCATCGGCAACGATTTGAGATACCTTCTGATGTCTCTTAGCCACCAGACTGGAACCGTTGGCCTCCATCATCCGTGCTGGGGGGGTCATCTTGCTTGCGGTCACGACGATGTCCCGTTTTGCGCTTATTTTATAGCCTAACAGGCATCGGCGGATATGCGCGTTGCAGGCGAACCGAGGCCAGGAGGCAGGGGGTTCCGCCGCACATCGACAGCATACTTCACCGACTGAATGATCATGTCCTTGGGTGGTGCAGCGACCCCTTGGTTAGGTTTCACCGCGCCATCAGCGGGGGTACCTTTTATTCTTGCAGCAGGCTGGTGTAGACGACACCGACATCGGCGTAAAAACTTGCATGCCAGACTGGCGGCGGTGGCTCTGCTTACTGGTGAAAAATACATGCTGGCGAAAGGCCAGTGCGCCTGTTTCCTGTTAAAATGGCGGGAAGCTGGCAAAAAACATATAAACGATGGGAAAATAGCGCCTGAATTTCCGGGGTTTACCGATTTACATTAACTTCGGTGACAATCAGCGATTATTCAGCCCTTGCTTAGCATTACTTAGTTAATCGTCTTCAATAATTGTGAGAAAGATAAAATGTCTAAAGATTTAGTACTACTTCACGGAGGGCAACACGGAAGTTGGTGTTGGAAACTACTCATTGATGCATTAGTGAAATCGGGATGGACTGGACGCGCCTTGGCATTAGATGTGCCGGGCTGTGGCCAAAAGCGTCACCGTGAGACCGGTAGCATTGGCATTGACGATATCGCACATGAACTAAATGCCGAGGTCCTTGAGAGCAAACTCAAATCACCAGTGCTACTCGGCCACTCGCAAGCTGGAATTCTATTGCCGCGCATGGTGACGTTTGCACCATCCTTGTACTCGGAAGTGGTATTTTTGACAACAGCCGCGCCGAAGGAGGGGCAAACTCTAGCCAGAATGATGGGTACATCACTTCACTGGCAGGATCCCCATTCTGTTGGCTACCCCTTAGACATAGCGACTTCTTCCCGTGAGGAAATTAGCCGAGCGTTGTTCGGCCCCGGCGTGGACAGCTCCACCCTCGAGTGGCTTCTGGCCGAATCTAGTTTGGATAATTGGCCGGAAAAAACTGGCACTTCTCCGATTACTCGCGAAGGGTTTCGCGGGCTAATTCCAACAAGCTATATTGTTGCGCTTGACGACCCAATATTGCCCGCAGCTTGGCAAGGTTGCTTCGCTGAGCGCGTCGGGGCTGAGCGCATCTATGCCATGGACACTGCCCACGAGCCATTCGCCTCCCATCCAGACGAGCTAGCTGAATTGCTGACTAACGCTTTTCTGTAATATTGCCTGACCCTCAAGCGTTCGCGGGAGGAACCCATTAAGGAGGTGACGAAGTGATCCGCAATCATCCGGAGGGTATCGTCGCCGGGACGAGGACCCGTCAAACCAACGGCTTTCTGGAGGCGCTCAATAGTCTCTTCCAGTCTGCAAAACGTATAACGGCACCTTCTCCACGATGCGCACTGTGGTGTTTCTGATTGCTGGAATGCTCGACTTCAGGAGCGTGAATCCATATGCGGCCTAACCTACTTGAAATTCAAAAGAGCCATTTATATATTTTTCTTCCAGAGAATAATAAAGAACAGCAGATCATCCGCTGCTGTCGGCAACCGGGGTGCAACGCGATCCCTCCCGTGCACATTGATGGCGCAGGGCGGAGCAACAAAATGGGGTAAGTGGCGACGGGAGGTAAAGTCAGCTACCCGGATGTCGGAGCGCCCATGAATTTCCCGTGGATTTCATTGATCCAGATATCAGCCAGAAACCGGGCGGAAAACGGGCCACTATTTTCCACTGGCAGTTTGGCATCCCTGATAATGGTTATGAAATAAAACCGCTCTATCAATGTTCGGAACATCATCACCCGCACCAGAAACTCGTCCCGCTGCCGGTCATCGAGGCGCGCCAGATGCCTGGGCATGCTGCTCTCGATCTGCTCTTTCATACTGGCGGACAAAACCTCCGAGGCCTTGGTGGTTTTGTACATCACGGTACTTATCGCATCGAAGATGACCCGGTGCTTGCTCCAGATCCCGACCAGATCCTCCAGCCAGGCCGCCATGTCGTCGCCAGTGGGACAATCGAGGGCATCCAGCGCCCGGTACGCCAGACCCAGGTCTTCCCGCACCGCTTCGGTCATCACGAAGACGACATCGTCGAGGTTGCGGAAATTGGCGTAAAACGTGGGCCGGGTGATCCCCGCCTCGTCGACGATCATGGTGATATTGGCTTTTTCAAAGCCGACATCCGTCATCACTTTCCATGCCGCGGCGATGATATTTTGCCGGGTCTGGGACTTCTGCAGGGTCTTTTTGCTTATTGTGTTGGAGCGCGGCATCGTCATTGCAATCCTTGGTCGCCAGTTTCCATTCGAGAGACCTGTAGGGGCAGCATACCAGAGGGAGCGGAACCCGCCACCGGAACCCGAAAAAAATGCCGGCCCGAAATTGCCTCCGGGCCGGCAGCTGTCATCCCCGGATCAGAAGTTGTAAGCCACTTTCACACCGCCGATGCGCGGCAGGCCAATGGCGCCGAAGCTCAGGCCAAACAGACCCGCGGCCGCAGGGCTCGCCGGAGAGTAGGTGATGTGGTGAATGTACTTCTCATTGGTGACATTGTTGACATAGGCCGTTGCCGACCAGGCGCCGGCATCAAAGGTGGCACTGAGGTTCAACAGGCTCCGCTCGTCCACGGTCGATGGCGCCTCCTGGCCCACCGCGGTGTAGAACTCTTCCCGGTGGTCGTACACCGCGCGCAGGTCGATCATCCCGGCATCCAGGGCGATGGCCTTGGCCAGGGTCACGCCGTAGGCGACGTCGGGGATGTTGGGCAGGGCCGCGCCATTGGACTTGATCTCGCCGTCGGTGTAACCGTAGGACAGGCTGACCGTGAAGTCGGCGGGCAGCAGCACCGTGGCCTCCAGCTCAAAACCCTCGATGGTCACATCACTGGTGGATGCCGCCCGCACCGGGCCACCGGAAGAGGGATCGATGACGATCTG
>CAZWUP010000052.1:0-13700 GCA_964637045.1 uncultured Porticoccaceae bacterium
AGTCCGCCTGAATCAGCAGCAGCGTGCCCTGGGAAGCCATGTTGCCGGCAAAGATGGCCAGGAAAATCAGCAGCAGGCGCTGGCCAGTGGCGCCGCCACTGCCGATCAGCATGTAGTACAACAGGGCGCCGGCACTGAGGCCGATGCCGGCGCCCAGCAGGCTACCCGCCAGCACCGTCGCCCACAGCTGATCGTCGCCCATGAACCCGGAGCCGTAGAGCAGAATCTCAAAGCCCTCCCGGGCGATGGCCAGGGCAACCAGCAGGGTCATCAACAGCTGCCAGACCCGGGGCCCAAGGGGGTGCCTGGCATCCACCAGGCGCAGCGCGGCGAAGAGCAGCAGGGCAGTGCAGATGGCAAACTGGATGGCGGCATTGACCACTTCCATGCCCACAAAATCGAACCACTCGGAGACGGTGTTCACCTGTCCCGCATAGAGGCAGGCGCAGGCGATACCCAGCGCCAGCCCCCACCAGGCCCAGGTCCTGGGTATGCTTCGGTGGACGGAAAAGGCCAGCAGCACGCTGAGGATCAGTGAGGCTTCGAGCATTTCCTGGAGGATGAGGATCACGGAGGTCAGCAGCATGGGTCTACCTGGCGATTACCACGCCCTGGGCGGTGTTGGGAAAGAATTCGCCGAAGAAGGGGTAATTCCCCGGCTCCAGGGGGCCGATAAAAATCACCGCCTTGCGACCGCCGAGGATGATTTTCTCCCGGTTCAGTTCGTAGCTCTCGAATTCCTCCGCGCTGGGATCGCTGTTGGTGATCAGCAGTTTGACTTTGGTGTGGGCGGGAACCTCCACCTCGGCGGGGAAAAACAAGTGATCGCGGATCTCGATTTCGATCACTGGCGGTCCGCCCCAGGCCGGGGCGACGGCCAGAGCGGTGAGCAGGGCGGCGACGGATCGGCTAACGGTCATGGTGTGTCAGGCTCCCGCAACAGAGGGAAAGTCAGGGCAAACCGGGCGCCACCCAGGGGCGACCGGTCCACGGCGATGGTGGCGTGGTGGAGTTCGGCGATATTGCGCACGATGGCCAGCCCCAGCCCGCAACCGCTCTCGCCGGAGTCGTGGCGGTCGCCGCCAACGCGATGGAAACGCTCGAAAATCCGCTCCCGCTCGCCTTCGGGGATGCCCGGGCCACTGTCCTCCACCACCAGGGTTGCGGTTTCCGCCCCGGCGCTGACGTCGACATGGATGCACGCTCCCCGGGGGCTGTATTTGCCGGCGTTGGTGAGCAGGTTGCGGATCAGGGTGTCGAGGGCGAAGGGATCTCCCGCAACAGTCGGCGCGGGTGCGCGGTCGCCGCCACCGGTGAGCTCCACTGCCTGTCCCTTGTCGGCGAAGCGGCTGTAGCCGTCGGCGATGGCCTGCTGGGCCGAAAGGTACAAATCCACCGCCACAAAACCGGCTGACAGCTGACCCGGGGTCAGCATATGCAGGTCGAGAATCTGGGCCACCAGGTGTTGCATGCGCTCCACCCCGTGCTGTAGTTGGTCGATTTGTGCGGACTGTTCGGGATGCCCCTGCGCCAGGTTATGGAGCTGGATCTTGAGGACGCTGATGGGGGTGCGCAACTCGTGGGCGGCATCGGCGGCGAAGCGCTTTTCCCGCTCGAACGCCCCCTGTAGGCGGCTGAGCAGGGAGTTTACCGAGTGCACCACCTGGTCCAGCTCCACCGGGCGTCGTGGCAGGTCGATGGGTGACAGGTCGTGGGACGCCTTGCCCCGCAGCTGCTGCGCCAAGGCGTGCAGGGGTTTCAGGCCGCGGCCCACAATCAGCCAGATCAGCAACCCCGACAGGGGCAGCCACAGGGCAATGGGCAGGATGGCCTCGGTGATCACGCTCTCCGCCAGCTGAAAGCGGATATCGTCCCGTGCCGCGGCGACAACGATCAAGTTCCCGTGGTCGGGGAAATAGACATAGGTCCGCCAGCGATAGCCGGAAAAGTTGGCGTAGCCGAAGCCCGGAGTCAGGTTTGCAAGCAATACTCCGGGGATATTGCCGGTGTGGGCCAGCAGCAGGGGCTCCCCCCCGGGCACCCGCTGCCACAGCTGGTAGGCGGCGTGGGTGTCCCGGTCCATGTGGGACAGGTCGTCGGTGCGCAGGCTGGCGGCAAAGTGGGCCTGCTCCTGAAGTTGGCCGTCGAACAGGCGCTGCGCCTCCACCATGCTTGCCCGGTAGCCCTGGACGGTAGAAATGAACACCACCAGCACCAGTGTCGCCAGGGTGGCGACGATGAGAAAGACGCGGATAGACTTCAACCTGCGGCCACCCGGTAGCCCACTCCGCGCACCGTGTGGATGAAATCGGCGCCGAGTTTCCTGCGCAGGTGGTGAATGTGTACTTCCAAGGCGTTACTGGCCACTTCCTCGCCCCAGCTGTAGAGCCGGGATTCCAGGCTGGCCCGGGTCAGTACCTTGCCGGCGTTTTCCATCAAGGCCTTGAGCAGCATGTATTCCCGCCGGGACAGTTCCAGGGGTTCGCCGTCGCGGCTCACCTCCAGGTGGGCGGTGTTCAGGCTGACCTGGCCCACGGTGATGGTGCTGGTGCCGCTGGTGCCCAGGCGCCGTTCCAGCACCCGCAGGCGGGCCAGCAGCTCGGTGATCTCAAAGGGCTTGGCCAGATAGTCGTCGGCACCCCGGTCCAGTCCGGCCACCAGGTCGTCGGTGGAGCTCCTGGCCGTCAGCACCAACACCGGCAGGGTTCGGCTGTGCTTGCGAATACCCTTCAGCACCTCGAGTCCGTCCATGTCGGGCAGGCCGAGGTCGAGGATGATAATGTCCGGCGGCTCGGTGAGCAGGGTGTTGAGGGCCAGCCGCCCCCGGTCCACTGGGTTCACCACATAGCCCCGGGCGGCCAGGGCCTGGGTCAGACTCAGGGCCAGGGGGCGGTCGTCTTCGACGAGTAATATCTGCATCCGTCAGTTCAGTTGCTGGGCGATGTGGGCCAGGGCGGCGGCAATTTCCCCTTGTCTGCCGGCATCCGCCAGTTCGCGACCGGACCGGGGAGCCGCCCGTTGCGCCTTGAGGAAAAACACCTTGGCATCATTGTAGCGCTTTTCCTTGAGCAGGTAGTCGCCGTAAAAGTAATTGCTGTCGATGCCGTCCGGGTTGGCGGCCAGGGCCTGCTTCAGCAGCTGTTCGGCTTTGGCGCTATCGCCGAAGCCCAGCGGCCAGCCTGGCACGCTGGCGTAGAGGGTGCCGAGACTGGTGTAGGCTGAGCCCTGCAGGGCGCCCGGGTCGATCTTCAGGGCCTGTTCGAGATCCTTTTTTGCGCTCTTGGCGAGGGTCAGGGCACCCAGTCCCCCCTTGGCACCGGCGTGGGTGGATTTGATGATGCCGCTCCAGATCCACCCCTCGGCGCGGTCCGGGTAGGCGGTGGTGACGTCGTCGGCAGCGGTGGAAAGCTGGGCGAAGGCGGCGAGCCGGGTTTTGCCCTCCAGCTGGTAATTGACCTCGGCCCAGCGGCTTTGCAGGTAGCGGATATCCCGCTCGAGGTCGGCGTGGGCAGTGAGGGTCACAACGGCTAGGGTGAGGGCGGCGAAGAAGCGGGTGAGGGTATTCACAGTGTCAGGTACTCCGTTCGGTGGCTTGGGGTTGGTGGGCGAAGGCGCGGATGGTGGCGAGTTTCCTGGCCAGGGCGTTGTCCACCAGCCGCGGCAGCAGACTGTTGAGGGGGACGAAGAGCTTTTCCGGCCAGCCGATATAGCTGTTGCTGCCGCGGCACCTGCCCAGCAGTGCTACCAGTTTGGCGGCCACCAGGGCCGGGTCATCCATGGCGTTGCCGATGGTCAGATTCATGGCCACCACGGCTGTGCTGTTGAGTTCGGTGCGGGTGGCGCGGGGCGCCAGGTAGTGGACGACGATGGCGCTGTCGGCCAATTCCCGGCGCAGGCTCTCGGCAAAGCCCCGCAGGCCAAACTTGGTGGCGCAGTAGGCGGCAAACCCCGGGTGGCCAATGCTGCCAAAGGTGGAGCCGACAAAGACGATGGTTCCCCGGGGGCGCTGCTGCAGGGCGGGGAGCAGCAACCGGGTGAGCAGCATGGGCGCCGCCAGGTTGAGCTGGAGCATGGCCTCCACCGCGGGGCAGTCCTGTTCGGCAAAAAGGTTGAAGTCCTGGGTTCCGGCGTTGTGAACAACGGTGTCCACACCGATCCGGGCGCAGGCCTCCGCCAGTTCCTGGCGGCCACCGGCGGTGGTGATATCCGCCGCCACCACCTGGGTCGTCCCACCCAGTTCAGTCGCCAGCTGGCCGAGCTTGGCGGGATCCCGGCCGCTTAACACCAGGTGTCCGCCCTCCGCGGCCAGGCGCCGGGCAATGGCCGCGCCGATACCGCCGGTGGCGCCGGTAAGCAAAATGATCCTGTTGCTGATCTTCATGGCGAATCTCCTGTCAGCCAGTTCAGGCGGCCTTGCGGATAAATTCCGGCACCGGCAGGGTGCGGAAGATATTGCCGTACAAGGTGAAGAATATTTTTGCGCTGTGCACGATCAGCTCCTGGTTGCCGGGTTCGGTGATCCGGTTCATCAGTTGTTCAAAGAATTTAATATGCTCGATATCCAGGGCTCCGTGGGAGGTCAGATAAGAGAATGCACTGGCGGGAAGGTCGAGATGTTTGCGGATGCGGGTTGCGGCCTGGGTGGCCACCGCCGTGCTGGTGCCCTCCAGGACGAAGACCATGCCGAAAAAACCTATGGGGTTGACCCTGTTGATCAGGTCGTAGGCGTAGGCCACCATCACTTCCGTGGCTGTGCTGGGGGTGGAGCGCCGCGCCGCTTCCCGGTCGAAACCGCAGGCGCCGATATCGTTGAGGATCCACTCCTGGTGGCCCAGTTCCTCCTCGATGTACTCGGCCACCGCGTCCCGCAACCACTCCGCGCTCTCGGGCAGGCGGGCGCCGGTGGCCATCAGCAGGGGCACGGTGTGTTTGACATGGTGGTAGGCCTGGGTGAGGAATGCCACATAGTCCGTCAAGGAGATGGTGTCATTGAGGGCGCTGGTAATCAGGGGTGCTGCCAGCAGGTGCTGGCGCTCGCTGGCGGTGGCACGGGTGAGTTCGGCGTAGAAAGTCATGGTGAGACAGCCTCGGGTTGAAGGTGGTAAAGGGCTTCGATAGTGGGCAGGAAGTGGGTGTGAATCGCCTCCCGGCGGGGTTTGCCGGTGGCGGTCATCAACCCTGGAAATTCAGCAAGAGGGGTCTCCAGGCGTTGCCAGTTGCGGACCCGGGCATAGTCGGGCAGGCGTCCGTTGACCTCGGCGAGCCAGCGCTCGATGGCCCCATCGGTGACGCCCGGGCGGGGGTGAATCATGGCCACCAGAAAGGGCCGGGCGTCGCCGAATACCACGCAGTCCCGGATCAGGGTATTGGCGCTGATTTCGCTTTCCACCCACTCGGGACTGATGTTGCGGCCAAAACTGCTGATCAGGAGGTTTTTGCGGCGGCCCTCCAGGTGGAGATAGCCGTCGTTGTCCAGCCGGCCCAGGTCGCCGCTGGCGATTGCCCCCTGGCCCCAGCTGGCGGGATCCCCCACATAGCCGAGGAAGGGGTTGCCCGCCACCACCACCTCGCCGGCGACCACGGTGACCCGCAGATGGGCCAGGGGTTTGCCGGCACTTCCCGGGCGGTCCGCCGCCGGAGTATTGAGGCTGACCACGGAGGCGCACTCGGACAGGCCGTAGCCCTCGAACACCGGCAGGCCAAACTCCCGGGCAGCGGCAATGGTGGCCGCGGCTACCCGGCTGCCGCCGACGGCGATAAACACCAGACTGGCCGGCGCCCGCCAGCCCGCGGCGCAGGCGGCCACCAGCACCGCCAGCAACTGGGGGGTCAGGATCAGGGTTTGGGGTTGATAATGGCTGATGGCCGCGGTCAGTTTTGCCGTATCCAGGGTGGAGCTGCCGCTGAAGCCGAGGTCTCCCTGAGGGGGGACGATCACTTCACCGCCGGCGATCAGTGGGCAGTACACCCCGGCAACATTTTCCAGCAACACACTCAGCGGCAGCAGGCACAGGTGGCGCGGGTTGGCGAGACCCAGGGTTGCCGCCAGTGCGGCGGCCTGGCGCAGCAACTGGGCATTGCCCAGGCACACCCCCCTGGGGGCGCCGGTGGAGCCGGAGGTATAGGTGATTTTGCCGGTGCCCTGGGGCAGCGGCGGCAGAGGGGACGACGGCCGGTTTCGCCGGGCCAGCAACTGGAGGCCGGAAAGGGTGTCGACCCCCTGGAAATGGGAGGTGAGATAGCGGGTGAATACCGGGTTGCTGCCGGCGCTGTCGGCTGCCAGCAACACCAGCTCGATACCCGCTTCGGTGATGGCGTGGATCAGCTGGGTGGTGGAGAAAAAGCCCGGCAGCGGCAGCAGGGGCTTGGCGGCCAACTGGCAGGCCAGATCGGCCACCAGCCAGGGAACGCCATTGTCGGCGAACACTGCGATGCGCTGGCCGGGGAGGGCGGAGAGCCGTCCAGCCAGGCGGCTGGCCTGGGCGATCAGCTCGCCGCCGGACAGGGTGTGGTGGCGGTCCCGAAGGACACAGGAGCGGCGGGAAAAATCCACCGGCAACAGGTCGAACAGGGTTGCTCCACAGGCGGGTATCGCCGGCATCACAGCGCCCCGAGCTTGTTGGTGAGTTGGTCAATGGCGTCCGCGCTCAGTTCCAGTACCGACTCCAGCAACAGGTTGTCGTGGCACCCTTGAAAGCTTTCGCCGATATAGCCCAGCATCACCTGGGGCCGGTCTCTGTAGTAGCTGCCCCACTGTTGGGGGTTGTCCAGGCGCGCCGGATCGGCGGCGCACACCGGGGCGATCTTGAAGCCGAGCTTGCCTATGCCGCGCTGGACTTCGGGTGTGGCGGTAAACATCACCCAGTGGTAGCCGGCGCGGTGAATCACCGCCAACAGGATCAGGTAGAGCAGGGCCGAGGAGCCCCCCAGGCTGGACACCAGGTTGCCGATCTCGACGATGCCGGCCCTGGACACTGGGGTGCGGGCAATGGCGGCCACCACCTGCTCGGCGGGGTGATCGAGATAGCGCTCGAGAAACAGCGCACCACTGGCGGCCGGATTGATGCCGAGAGCTGCGGTGTACCTGCCTTGGCAGCTGATACTGAGCAGCGCCGGCAGGAAGGCGGTAACCCTTGCGCCGTGATGGTTGCGGAATTTGTCGGCAATAAAAGCCTCGACCTGCGGCCGCTCCGGGTCCCCGGAGAAGCTGAGGTTGTAACCCGGTCCCGGTACCAGCAATTTGCGCAGCGAGCGGGAAATCACCAGGTGCTCACGCTCGCCACGGTCGGCGTTGGCTGTTGCTGACATCTGTTCACTCCGGGTGGAACCCTGTTGGTGGTCTATGGGAGTGAGATTAGGGCGTCAAGCTTAAACGGAGCTTAAGGCGCTGTATCAGTTGTCCATAAATCGCCTTCAGAGTCGCCATAGCGGCGAGGCGTGCGGAGCCGGTGGAGGACAGAGAGTTCCACCTTATGGGTAGCCAATTTGCCGCGGAGGAGAGACAGGTGGTTAGGGATTATTGGTGGGAGCTCGTCACTTGTTGACCGAAAATCAAAAGCTCAATGGCGCAAGGGCGCCGCATGGGGGCGGGAAACCACAGCACTACAGGCCAGGGGCGATCCCCTCGTACCCAACGAGGTGATGGGCGAAGCCGTGTGGCCGATGGTCCGAGTTCGCGGGATCAGGCTTTGGGTTTGGAGCCGAGAGTGATTTGCTTGGGGCCGATCAGGTTTTGCTGGCCGGTGACGCCGGTCTTGATGTGCTGAATGCTGCCCCCCGCCTTGAGGAAGGCTTCGGTCTGTTCGGCAATGGTGAGTGAGGATTCCATGGCCGCGGGCTGTTTCTTTTTGGGCGCTGAGGGCGTGGGCTTGACGGACATAAGGTGTGACACTGGCTGCGGAATGATCTGCCATTGTACGCTATTACGCCGCGCTTGGCTGTGGGGCGATTTAGGGGGCTCGTTTCCCCCAGGCGCTGCGGACCGCGGCGATGTCCGCGGCCAGGGTCATGGCCTGTTCCGAGCGCGTCAGCGCCTGCCGGGCGTGGTGTCGGGCGGCTTCCTGGATCTCCGGGTGCGCCACCAGGGCCAGTGCGGCCAGGGCTTTCTGCAGGCGGATGGCCACTTCCACCAGGCCGGCACCATCCCGGGCGATGGAGGTGAAAGCATCGTCGAACATGTCTGCAACCGCCAGGGAGGGCACCGCTACCCGGTCACACAGCGGACGCTGTTCGGGGTTCTCGGCCGGCTGCTCGCTCCACAGGACAAACAGCCGGATCAGCCTGCCGAGAATCTCAATTGCCGTGCCCGGGTCGTTGACCGCGGGGGAAAGGGCGCGGCTCGCGATCTCCCCCAGCACCACCAGGCCAAAGCGGGGGTCGTCGTCAAACTGGCGCTCCCCGCCAATGACAAAGGCCGAGGAAATGGCCCTGTCATCCAGGTCCTGGACTTGTCCCGAGCCGGCCGCGACATAGGCCAGAGGGCGGTCCGGGGTGACAAAGGCCCCCGGCAGGGCGGCAACCGCCACCCTGCCGCCACCTTCCTCGGCCCAGGCTTGAAGCTGAGAGACATCCACATACTGCACATAGCCCACCTCGGCGGTGAACACTGCGCGCCCCCTGGGTGCCTCAGGATCCAAGGCCACTCCCCCCAGGCACGGGGCATCCCGCCGCCTGGCGAGGGCCCTGGCGGTAGCGGCTTCGACGGTGTCGATGGTGGTGCCCATGCGTCCCAGGCGGGCGATCCGGTCCACCCAGCGGACAAAGGTGAGGATCACCACGGCAAACACCAGCACGGTGACGGCAAAGAGGGCAAACAGACTGGCGGGTCCGAAATACTGGTTTTTCACTGATGTCAGCGCGACGATGCTGAAAATAAAGGCGCCGATAAAGGTGGACAGGGCATTCTGCGAGACGTCATCGGCGATAATCAGCTTGAAGGACCTGGGGGTTGCGGTGGTGCTCGCCGAGGCGTAGGCGGAAACCATGGAGGCCACCGCCAGGGTGGCGATCACCATCATGCTGGAGGCCATCACCGCCAGCAGGGACTCGACAGACTCGGCGGAAACCTCCGGTGCCAGGCGGCTGAGGAAGGTGTCGTCCGCCAGTTTGGCGACAAAGGCGCCGCCAACGCAGAGCAGGGAGATTACCAGGGGTTTGATCCACAGGCGCTCCCGCAATCGGTTGAAGAAAAATCTGAGGTTGTCCGGGGTGATGAAAACGCGCAATCTCCCGCCTCCGGTTCAGCTGTGCCCGAGGGCGATAATGATGGCCAGGGCGCCCCCCAGTGCGGCCACCACCAGATTGACCACCAGCCCCCAGCGGGGGGTGTAGCCGGAGGGGAATTCGGCGGCACTGAGGGTCTTGAGCAGGGCCAGGTACTGGCGGGATGAGTACGCCGCAGTCCCGGCGCCGAGGAGGATAAAGGCCAGCCCCAGCCAGAAGGTGAGGGCTTCGTTGCCGCGGGGCACCAGTTGCGGTGATACCGCCCGCAACAGCAGTCCGGCCCGTTCGAGGATAAATCCGAAAGCCAGCAGCGCCAGGCTGGTTCTGTTCCAGGCCAGCAGGGTGCGCTCGGCGGCGAAGAGCACCCGGGGATCTTGCAGGTCAGACACGGCGGCCTCCTTTTTCCGACAGTATGGGTGCTGGCGGCAGGATGGCAAGTGTTTTGTGCAGTGGTTTTCGCCGCCATGGCCGGGGCCGGCACGGCCGCGACTCCCGGGGGGAATAGGCAAGTCCGGCGTAACCAGCCAGGGTGGTGGGTGCCTCCGGTTGCAACACCCGGCGCTGCAATTCTCGCCAGCGGATGGCTTACAATCCGTTCTCCGCTCACTGCAAACAGGTGTAATTCATGGGTGCCTTGTTCGACGCCTACCGTCTGGGATTGCTGGGCCGCCAGCACTGGCTGCCCAACATCGTCTCGGGGGTGATCGTCGGAGTGGTTGCCCTGCCCCTGGCCATGGCCTTCGCCATCGCCTCCGGGGCCAAGCCGGAGCAGGGTATCTACACCGCCATAGTCGCGGGTTTGTTGGTGTCGACCTTTGGCGGCAGCAGATTGCAGATCGCCGGGCCGACGGGGGCATTTATCGTCATCCTGTCGGGGATAACCGCCAAATACGGCTTTGCCGGCTTGCAGCTGGCGACGATGATGGCAGGGGTTATACTGCTGCTGCTGGGTTTGGCGCGGTTGGGCACAATTATAAAGTTTATCCCCGCCCCGGTGATCCTCGGCTTTACCGCGGGTATTGGCGTCATTATCTGGGTCGGCCAGTGGCGTGACTTCTTTGGCTTGCCCGCCGTCGGCGGCGAGCACTTTCACGAAAAGCTGTGGCAGTTGCTGCAGGTGCTGCCCCAGTTTCATGTCACCACCACTGCCCTGGCGCTGTTGTCCCTGGCGCTGGTGTTGTATTCGGTGCGGATCCCCGGTTTGCGGCGCGTGCCCGGACCCCTGGTGGCCCTGGTGGTGGCGACCCTGGTGCAGTCCCTGTTTGCCTTTGAGGGGGTGAGGACCGTGGGCACGGCCTTTGGCGGCATACCCCGGGGCCTGCCGGCTTTCCAGGTGCCAGATATCAGTTTGAAGCATGTGATTGAGTTGATCGGCCCGGCCTTTACCATCGCCATGCTGGGGGCCATCGAGTCCTTGCTGTCGGCGGTGGTGGCCGACGGCATGACCGGAACCAGACACAATTCCAACCAGGAACTGGTGGGGCAGGGTATCGCCAACATCGCCGCCCCCCTGTTCGGTGGCTTTGCCGCCACCGGCGCCATTGCCCGCACCGCCACCAATATCCGCAACGGGGGCACCAGTCCCCTGTCGGGCATCGTCCACGGGGGAACCCTGGTGCTGATCATTCTGTTCCTGGCCCCGCTGGCGGTGAATGTGCCCCTGGCGGCCCTGGCGGCAATTCTTTTTGTCGTGGCCTGGAATATGAGTGAGGCGCGTCACTTCCTCAAAATGGTCCGGCGGGCGCCCCGTGCCGATGTCGCCATCCTGCTGGTAACTTTCGCCTTGACGGTGTTTGCCGACCTGGTGGTGGCGGTCAATATCGGGGTGATCCTGGCCACCCTGCACTTTCTCCAGAGGATGGCCAGCAGTGTGGAAGTTCGCCAGGCCACGGAGGAGGAATTGGCCAAGGAGGTCAGCATGCTGGGCCTGGCGCCCCTGCCCCCCGGGGTGCTGGTGTATGCCGTGGACGGGCCCTTCTTTTTTGGTGCGGTGGAAAATTTCGAGCGCGCCCTGGCTGGTACCCACACCGACCCCAGGGTGCTGATCATCCGCCTGGGCTGGGTGCCCTTTGTGGATATTACAGGATTGCAGACCCTGGAGGAGGTAATCGGCGATTTGCAGCGGCGCGGGGTGCGGGTGATGTTGTCCGGGGCCAACAGTCGGGTGCGGCGCAAACTCCTCAAGGCGGGGGTGCTGGCCCTGGTGGGGGAGGGCAACAACTTCGACCATTTTCGCCAGGCCCTGGAGGCCTGTGGGGAGGGGGAGCCCGGGTCTACTGGCGACGGTACAGGGTCACCCGGTTGAATTCCTGAGATTCATCCAGGTCTGGTACCGTGTGGCTGATAAAGGTGCCAATTGCGGTCATGCCCTGCAGGGGCTGGCCCTTGAGGCGGGAGTCGGCAACCAGCAGCTGTGGGAATTTCCTCAGCAAGGTGGCGAGGAGGGGGAGGTTGGCCCGGTCGTAGAACACATCCGCCACCGCCAACAGGCTGTCGGGACCGAGGTCGCTGTCCAGCAGGGTGTCGAGGGAGGGGGAGAACTCCAGGTGGATGCCGTTGCCCAGTGCATTCAGGCGGCAAGCCAGGAGGGCGCGGGGGTCTAGGTCGCAGGCGATGGCGCGGGCGGCCCCCGCGAGGCGGGCGACAATGGCCACCACGCCGGAGCCGGCGCCGAAATCCACCAGGGTTTTGCCCCTTACCTGGTCCGGGTTGTCCAGCAACCAGCGGGCCAGCACCTGGCCGCTGGCCCAGCAGAAACCCCAGTAGGGTGGATCGTCCATCAGGGCTTCGGCCTGCTCCCGGGTCAGACCGTCCCGGGGATAGTCCCGATTGATCAGCTGGAGGGTGATCTCCGGCACCTGGGGCAGGCCCGTGGCTTCCAGGTGGCTGCCGGGGATCCGGGTTTGCAGATAGTGCTGGAGTTGGCAGTGAAGGCCACAGAAGTCAGCTGCGAATGGCACTTACTTAACCCCTCGGCCATAGCAGACAGCAGCGGGGCGACAAAGCACCCTACAGTCCTTAAATGCTACCCGGGTCAGCCGCCACTTTCCTGTTCTTCGAGTTCCTTGTGCTTCTTGTGGAGATAGGTGAGTACCCCGACGGGGATGCGGCTGCCGCCGGTTACCTGGACCACGCTGCCGGTCACCCAGGAGGATTCGTCGGCGGCGAAATAGACCGCCAGGGGCGCGACATCTTCAACCTGGCCCAGGCGGTGCAGGGGCACGGTTTCGATCTGGCGCTTGCGGCGGCTCTCGGTCATCAACCCGGCGGAGGCTTCGGTGATCACCACGCCGGGGGCGATGGCGTTGACCCGGATATTGAGATGGCCCCACTCCACCGCAAGGGTGGCGGTGAGGTTCTCGATGCCGGCCTTGGCGGCCCCGTACTGGCTGGTCATGGGGCAGGGCTGGGAGCCGGAGCGGGAGCTGATGTTGAGAATGGAGCCGCCGCGGGTCATTGCCCGCGCCGCCGCCTGGGCGGCGAAAAAGGACCACTTGAGGTTGAGGTCCACCACGGCGTCCCACTGCTGCTCGGTGATGTCAATGGCGGGTCCGACATCGTCGGGGCTGGCGCTGCCGGCATTGTTGACCCAGCAGTCGATATAGCCGTAGTGGTCGAGTGCGGCCTGCACCAGGGTGTTGATTCCGTCAAAGCCCATCATGTCGGCGGGTACGGCGATGGCGGTGCCCCCCTGGTCGGTGATTTGGCGGACGGTGTCGTGGAGTGCGTCCGGCGAGCGGCCGGAAACCACCACATTGGCCCCCTGGCTGGCCATAGCCAGACTGATGCCCTTGCCGATGCCCTTGCCGCCGCCGGTGACGACCACGGTCTTGCCCTGGAGAGAAAACATAGCGGGTCCTTTTAAGTTATCAGTTATCAGCAAGTGGCTGTTGGCTGCGCGAGTCGCTCTTCGACCAACGACCAACAGCCACTTGACGCTGGGTGGCGCGAACGCGCTGCCCCGTTATACAAAACAAATTCCGCGGGTCGCTGGCACCTGTGGTCCCGTTGACCCGCACCCCTGTCAGTCGGCCAGAACTACTTTGGGGTTGCTGATACCGCAGGGGCAGCAGCGGGTGTCGATACTGCCCTTGAGGCCGGTGGTTACCCGGGTGATTTCCGGGAAGCGGTCGAGACGGTTGGTAACCAGGATCTCGCCATTGTCCTCTTCCAGCAGCCACTCCTCGGCATCCACGTGGAGGCCGCCGCCGGCAACGCACTCCATTGCCGCGGCGGGGCCGATCTGCTGCCAGCGCCGGAGGCGGATTTCGGGAACTCCCGCCAGCTGGCGATAGGCCGCTGGGTCCCGACACCAGACGGTGCGTCCGGCGAACAGCTCGGCGGCACTGTGGCCCATGGTCTGCAGGCCCTGGAGTACGCCTTCGCTGACACCGAACACCATGGGTGGGTTGAAGCGGCGCAGAAAGGCCTCGATGCGATTGGCTTCAAAGGGGGAGTCGTCGGCGTTGTAGACGATA
>CAZWUP010000053.1:0-3365 GCA_964637045.1 uncultured Porticoccaceae bacterium
ACATTCAAAACTGGATGTTTGTTGTAGTGGCATCTGTCTCGGTTGGCCTGGCAGTTTATGCTCTTCAAAAGTGGCGTGAATTGAGACATCGAGCATGTCTGTCCAGTAAAGAGTGGTTTTCTCTCGTAAACCAAAAGCTGAGTGACTGTACGTCGGCGAGAATATATCTTCGAAAGTTTGATCACCCTGATAATTTTCGAACGGAACACAAACCCGTACTCATGGAAATGATGGAAACCATCAAGGCCCGGGTAGCGGCAGGTGCGGATTTAAAAATAATCTCATACAACGACAATGGGGATAAAACTGGTCTCGAGTGGCTAAGCTCAGAGTTAAATGGAAAGGCTGAAGTTGAAAACTTCATAAAAATAGTTTCAACACAGATAGCTACAAATTCAAGCTCAATGTACCTTTTTGATGACAAGTCAATCGTCTTCAACAGGCGTATTGGAAAGTCAATACAGTATTACTGTGAATCCCACTCTGGGTCTATCATCTTTGAGTTTGTTAGAGATGGATTTGACGGATACTGGGAGAAAGTATGAAAAACGGAATTCTGATTAATTTTTCTGGGCATGCACTAAGTCAAGATGCAATTGACTCTCTATCTGAGCAGTACAAAGAAATTATACAGGCAGCACCTATCAATTTCGACTTCACTGACCGTGTAGAAGAGCAGCTAGAAAATCTTATTGTCAGTCTTAGCTGCCAGATAGATGGCACACAACCGATAACTATCATACCGCCAGGGCAATCAACACTATCTATTCTTTTAGTCACATACCTGCATGGGCTTATGGGGAACTTTCCTGCCATCTGCTATTTGGAACTCAGTGACTCTGGAATCTATTTGCCAAAAATGGAGTTCTCGATTAATTCCAATCACGTGCGCTCTGCAGGGCGGAAGTTCCGCGCAAAGGTGTTCGCAGCCTAACCAGTTGCTGCACACGGATAAATTACTCGCTGCGCTCCTAATTTACCGGTGAGCAAAGCGTTAGGTGTATGAGGAGCTAAGATGATCGAACTACTAATCGCTGGAGTTTCATTTTTTGGTGGCGGCAATTGGTACTGTACGCATCAATATGAATATCCGCTACAGAATGTAAAGGAAACCTTTATTAGCCACGTTCAGTACTCAGATGATTTGACATACGTTGCTTCAAATAAAATAATCTATAGCTATCTAAATGATAATGAAGATTTCGCACAGTTCTCGTACATCGAAAAAGGGGTAGCAAAAATCTCAGGAAATCAGTTTTATCTTGATGGGCATGCATACAACGTCACTAAGGATTTCGACATAATAGGTCATTTCAAGAGCGGTTACGCTAATGAAATCACTGAATTTCTGAACACACCTATGGAGCCTGAAGAAAAGACCTTAACAGTGATTTCAAAAACAAAAAGTGAAATGACGGTCAAGCACCAGCCATCAGGAACTATTACACAGTGTGTGGCTTCGTCGAGTGAAGCGTGAAACACCTAACAAGGCCAAGCACAATCGTGCAATGCAAGAAACGCATTGCACTGGACAGCCTTCGCTACGCTTCGGCTGCCTGTGTCGGCGGCATTACACGTATTAAGGAAATAGCATGATTGTAGTTTATGGTATCAAGGACCAGCTAAATCCAATAAAGGCCAAGCTGTCGGATGTCATTCATAGTTGCATGCAATCTGTTCTAGGTATGCCAGAAGATAAGCGTGCGCATAGATTTGTCCCGTTGGGGCGAGAGGATTTCTATTACCCTGGCGGCAGAAGCGACGCCTATACAGTCATTGAGATCAACATGATGTCCGGCCGGAAGCCGGAAACTCAAAAGGCTCTTATCAGGTCACTGTTCCAAGAGCTCGAGTCGCAGCTATCCTTAGCGCCAATTGACGTTGAAATTACGATCAAGGAGCAGCAGCCGCATCAGTGGGGATTTCGCGGGATGACAGGGGATGAAGCGAATGACCTCAAGTATAAAGTCAACGTGTAACAAGCGCAGGCAATCCGACGGCTTTTTCATTCCGCCTGCGGCTCCACTACAAAGCCGCGGTTGCTGCGGGCGTTAACTGTCATGTCAAAAAACGCATATCATTGGCTGTATAAAATATCCTACGTTGTAGGCTTCTTTAGCTTTCTGGTTGTTCTGGCCGACCATTTCTTCATGCCAATTTTGAGTATGCAGTTGCAAGTTATTTTGTTATATATCGTTGCTATTTTCGTCGGTTTAACAGGAGTTTTTGGTTTTCTTTCTGGCCAGCCGTTTACATTTGCTCTTGCTCCTGAACTCCGTTACCCCAAAGAGGGTTCAGAGAAGGACGATGAGTCCAAGGCCTTTGGCTTAGCATTCACAATCGTTTACTTGCTAGCGTTATGTACATTCGTCTTAATCAAGTTCAATAGTTAACAAGTGGCTGGTGTGGGACTGCGTGGCCTGCGGCCACTTGCCCCACAGCCAGGCGTTATGCAGCTTGACAGCGTTGCGCAACACGCTACACTATGACTCATGATCAAGTCTTTCAAGCACAAAGGATTGCGCCGGTACTACGAGACAGGGAGCACACGCGGCATCCAGGCAAACCACGCCAAACGACTGAGAATGCAGCTGGCAGCCCTAGATACCGCAGTTGAGATGGCTGATCTGGATATTCCTGGATACGGGTTGCACCCGCTCAAGGGGAACCGAAAGGGTATATGGGCCATTACCGTAAGCGGAAACTGGCGGCTCACCTTCGAATTCTCAGACGGCAATGCGTATCTGCTTGATTATGAGGATTACCACTGATGTCTATGCACAACCCTCCACACCCTGGCGAATTCATACTGGCTACATATATGGAGCCTTACGGACTAAGCTGCCGCTATCTGGCGGAGAGGCTGGACGTCTCCCCGTCTACCTTGAACCGGATTTTGAAGCAGCAGAGCGGCATCAGCCCCGAGATGGCATTGCGGCTCTCCAAGGCGTTAGGCCGTACGCCACAGAGTTGGCTCACCATGCAGGATGCGTATGACCTTTGGCATGCAGGTAAGACCATCAAATTGGATAAGGTTCATAAAGTCGAGCTCACCGCTGCATAACAATGCGATTAACTGCGCGCCTTCGGCGCCGGACAACGGCTGCGCCGTTGCCGGTTATCTAGAGCGTTAGGCTTGTTCCCGGCTATCGGCCACAGGCCGTACTCCCTTCTTGGCCGCTACTCAGCTTGGTCCATAACCCACGTCAACCGTCTACTATACGTCTACTTTCTAACACTCCAACCAAAAAACCAAGAAGAAAATCTCTAAAAATAAAGCTAACATATTGTTTTTATTGGTGCCCGGGACCGGAATCGAACCGGTACGGTGTTGCCACCGAGGGATTTTAAGTCCCTTGCGTCTA
>CAZWUP010000053.1:3465-13685 GCA_964637045.1 uncultured Porticoccaceae bacterium
CCAATTTCGCCACCCGGGCATTTGGGGGGTGGACTTACTCTTGTGCCAATCTGATGGCTACCAGCCCTGCGGGCTGGGCCTTGCGGTCGCTCCCGGCGTCCTGCCTCCCGCGACATTTGTGCATCCTGCACATCATCTACCAATTTCGCCACCCGGGCATTTGGGGGGTGGACTTACTCTTGTGCCAATCTGATTGCGAGATTGCTTCGTGGCTGCACCCCTCGCAATGACAACTAATCAGAGCTTCCTTGAAGCAGGCGGCGAATAGTAACCAGATGGGTCGGGTAATTCAACGCAGATCTGCTGGCACCGCCGGGCTGGGGAGCGGGGGTTTACCCCGGGGTCAAGGCTGGCCAATGGTGATTATTTTCCACCCACGGCACCTCCCTTATCGACATTCGCCCCAAACTTGTACTAACTTGGCCGCCATCACTCAGCTGGAATCTCTGCCCATGACCAAGTTTTCCGTCCTTGACCTGTGCCCTGTGTTCGACGGCAAGACCCCCAGGGATGCCTTTCAGAATGCTCTGGACCTTGCCCAGCTGGCGGAACAACTGGGATACCACCGCTACTGGCTGGCGGAACACCACAATATGGCGGGCATCGCCAGCGCCGCCACCTCGGTGGTGATCGGCCATGTGGCAGGGGGCACCTCCCGGATTCGCGTGGGGGCTGGCGGGGTGATGCTGCCCAACCATTCGCCACTGGTGATTGCCGAGCAGTTCGGCACCCTGGCTTCCCTCTTTCCCGGCCGTATCGACCTGGGGCTGGGGCGGGCGCCGGGCACCGACCAGCTCACCGCCCAGGCCCTGCGCCGCACCCTTAGCGGCGACGTCAACCAGTTTCCCCGGGACGTGGTGGAACTGCTGGGGTATTTTGAGGAGAGCCAGCCGGGCCAGAAGATCCGCGCGGTGCCCGGCGAGGGCCTGCGGGTGCCGGTGTGGATTCTGGGTTCCAGCCTGTTTGGTGCCCAGTTGGCGGCGGCCCTGGGACTGCCCTACGCCTTTGCCTCCCACTTTGCGCCGGCCGATTTGATGGCCGCAATCGACCTTTACCGCAACCAGTTCAAACCCTCGGTATGGCTGGACAAGCCCTATCTTATGCTGGGCTTTACCGTGGTGGCCGCGGACAGCGATGGCGAGGCGGTCTATATGGCTAGCTCCATGCAGCAGGCCTATGTGAATCTGCACAGCGGCCGACCGGGCAAGCTGCCGCCACCCAAGGAAAATTACCTCGCCGGCCTGGCTCCCCACGAGCGGGCCGTTGTCGACCATATGTCCGCCTGCTCCGCTACGGGTTCGCCCACCACCGTAGGGCGAAAAATTGATGCCTTTATCGCCAGAACCAGGCCAGACGAGGTGATGTTTACCGGCAATATGTTCGACCACCAGGCGCGACTGCACTCCTTTGCCATTGTCGCGGATATTATGAAACGACGGAATCGCACACTCAGGGGCTGACTGGGGCTGCCGGCACCACGGGCCAGACAGCGAGTTGTCCGGCGCCTTGCGCCTCACCATCCGCCTCCACCTGGGGTCTGCCCGCTACCTGTAGCCTGTAGCCTGCAATCCAGGGACTGTCACCCCTTGGCAGGCCTGTGTCACTCCGTCCGGGTGTTTCCTTCATCCCGCAGGCGCTGGCGTACCGCCATCAGTATTTTGCCGAAGTAGTTGTGCCCCCGCTGATCCCGGCCGCAGCCCCAGTAGTGATCGTAGACGCTGTCTTCCACGATCATCTGCTCGCCGGTGGCCAGCAGGGCTGCTGCCACCTCCTGGTGGGTGCGGCACTTGATGTAGGTGCTCCTGGTCATCACCACCTGCTGGATTTTTTTCCAGTCGCGGCGCTTTTTCCAGAAGTTGCGCCTGGCAATGGCCGCCGCAAGCCTGGGGTGAGCTGCGGCGCGAATCTGCGCCTGTAATTCCGGATTGGAAAATTTCATGGCCTGGAAGTAGTGCTCCACGGAAGGCCACAGCTGGCCGTCCAGCTCAAACTCGTGCTTCGACCAGGCCGCCAGGGGATTGGCGGCATCCTCGCGGCTGAGGTAGACGGCATCGTCGGGAATCTTGGGGAACAGCGCCATGCATCACACCTGCAGTAAATAGTGTTGGTAGTGCCGCGCCATATCGTCGCTGAAGCAGCAAAAAATCACTTGCTCGATGCCGGGGCTTCTCCGCAGCTGGTCGACAACGGTGTCCACAGCGCATTGTACCGCCTTGTCCACCGGGTAACCGTAGACGCCGCAACTGATGGCCGGGAAGGCAATGGACTGGACCCCATAGTCAGCGGCTATTGTCAGGGCATTGCGGTAGCAGCTGGCCAGCAGTTGCTGTTCGCCGTGGTCGCCGCCCTGCCACACCGGTCCCACGGCGTGAAAAATATACTTTGCCGGCAACGCAAAGCCCGGGGTAACCCGCACCTGGCCGGTGGCGCAACCACCCAGCTTGCGACAGGCCGCCTGTAACTGCTGGTAACCCGCCGCCCGGTGGATGGCCCCGTCCACCCCGCCGCCACCGGCGAGCCTGTCGTTGGCGGCGTTGACCACGGCGTCCACCTGCAGTGCGGTGATATCCCCGGTGTGGACCGAGATCCGCTCGCGGATCGAATTGGCTGTCATCGGAACCTCCCGGCATCTCGCCTGTAACTGCTATTCCGGCTGATACACCTCGGCATTCTGGCCGATATGGAACAGGCTCTCACCGCCGTCCACATAGAGGTGCTGGCCGGTGATGTACTGGTTGTCGAGAATATAGAGCAGCGCCTTGCCCAACTCCTCAACCGCCCCCTGGCGTTTGAGGGGAATGCCCTGCACCCGCCAGGCGATATAGTCGTCGCTGCGGGTCACCCCGGGCATGATCACCCCGGGAGCTATGCCATTGACCCGAATCCGCGGGGCAAATTCCATGGCCGCCATCCGGGTGAGCTCCGCCAGGGCCTTCTTGGCGGAGAGGTAGGCGCCGTACTGGAACTGCTGAAAGGCAATCTTGTTGTCGAGGATATTGACGATATTGCCCTCGGCCACCCGTCGGGCGAAGGCGCCACAGAGCATAAAGGGGGTAAAAAAATTGACCTGGAATTCCCGCTGCAGCATCTCCAGGGTGGTGTCGGCGATGGGCGCCGCATTGTAGATGGAGGCGCAGTTGACCAGCACCGCCAGGCGGGGGAATACGTCCACCACCTCCTCCAACAGGGCGGAAGGGTCTGCTCCCGAGAGAAAATCGAAGGGAAAGGCCCGGCACTCCACACCATGGGCGGATATCCGCTGCACCGCCGCGGCGGCGCTGGCCGCCGAGCTGTTGTAGTGAATGGCGATATCATACCCCTGGCGGGCCAGAGTCTCGGCAAAATGCAGGCCCACACGAATGGCTCCGCCGGTGATCAGGGCCGCTTTTCGTTCTGTCATAACTTCTTTCTCGACGCTGGAGGCCCTCTCCACTGCACTGCTGGGCCGGAGTGAATATGGAATCACCCCCGCCGCAACCCGGTGGATTGTCAGAGGCGATAAAAACCAGCACTATACAGGCCCCCGCCGGTGCTGTTAAACCATTCTGCGACGCCTCCAGCAACCCACGGGCAGCTGATTCAAATTGCCCGCACAGGGCTGTGCTGATAAGATTGCATACAATTATGTATCTGAAACTCCAGGGATCCAGCTGAAACCCATAATCAATTGATTCAACAGGTGAATTTTTAAATGGCGAAACAACACTGCATTATTGTCGGGGCCAGCCACGCGGCCGCCCAGGTGGCACCCACCCTGCGCCAGCAGGGTTGGGAAGGCACCATCACCGTGATCGGACAGGAATATTTTCTGCCCTATCACCGCCCGCCCCTGTCCAAGGACTTCCTGTCCGGCACCAAGAGCATCGACAATATTCTGATTCGCCAACCGGCGGTGTACGAAAAGTCCCGCATTCGCTTTGCCCTGGGTATCACCGTCAGCGCCATTGATCGCGCCAACAAGCGCATTACCCTCGATGACAACGAGCATGTCGCCTACGACAAGCTGGTGCTCACCGTCGGCGCCCGGGTGCGCAAGATCGATATCCCAGGGGCCGACCTGCCCGGGGTCTTTTACCTGCGCAATATCAACGATGTTCTGCAGATCAAGCATTTCACCGGCAAGGCCAAGAACGCGGTGATTGTCGGCGGCGGCTATATCGGCCTCGAAACCGCCGCCTCCCTGCGCAAACTGGGTATGGATGTCACCGTGCTCGAGGCCATGCCCCGGGTGCTACAGCGGGTAACCGCGCCGGAGGTATCCTCCTTCTACACCAGGGTCCACAACGAGGAAGGTGTGCGCATCGTCACCGACACCCAGGTGGAGGCCATCACCGGCGGCAAGGGCGCCGAAGCCGTGGTGTGCAAGAATGGCGACACCTTCCCCGCCGACCTGGTGATTATCGGCGTTGGCGTCATCCCCAATACTGAGCTGGCGGCGGATGCCGGCCTGGCGGTGGACAACGGCATCGTGGTGGACGAGTACGCCCGCACCAGCGACCACGACATCCTCGCCGCGGGCGATTGCACCAGCCACTTCAACCCCATCTACAACCGCCAGCTGCGCCTGGAATCCGTGCAGAACGCCCTGGATCAGGCTACCATTGCCGCCCTGACCATCTGCGGCAAGGAAAAGCCCTACTCCGCCCTGCCCTGGTTCTGGTCCGACCAGTTCGACCTCAAGCTGCAGATTGCCGGTTTGAATCAGGGTTACACCGATGTGGTTATTCGCGGTGATATCCAGGGCGGCAGAAGCTTTGCCGCCTTCTACCTCCAGGACAACAGGGTGCTGGCGGTAGACGCCATCAACAGACCCCAGGAATTTATGCTGGGCAAACGCTTTATCACCGAAAAAAAGGTGGTGGATGCCGCCCAACTGAGTGACGAAAGCAAACCACTTAAAGACTTACTAGCCTGATTTTTGCGGAGACCTTAGAAATGCCAACAGTAGTTTATGTCAAGCACGACGGCAGCAGCGAAGAAGTACATGTAGAGAACGGCACCAGCGTCATGCAGGGAGCCGTGGACAATATGATCGACGGCATCCTCGGCGATTGTGGCGGCACCTGTAGCTGTGCCACCTGCCACTGCTACGTGGATGAGGCCTGGGTGGAAAAAGCCGGCGTTCCCGGCGAGATGGAAAAGGACCTGCTCACCTGTGTTCTCAACCCGGAAGCAAACAGCCGCCTGTCCTGCCAGATCATCGTCAACGACGAACTGGATGGCCTGGTGGTAAAACTGCCCGAATCCCAGTTCTGAGGGGCGTCACAGCGCCACCAAAACCCGGCGCTGCCGGGTTTTTTTTCGCCTCCACAACCGCCGGCCGAGCCCCCTCAGGGGGACGGATTGGGCAGCTTGAGCCCCACCTGGCTGATCTCCCCCTCCTTCAACTGGCGCACCACAAACCTGGCACTGCCCACGCTGATGCTGTCGCCGACAATGGGTGGCCGGTGCAGTTCCTCCGCCACCCAGGCCCCCAGGGTCAGCTCCGGGTCATCGGGCACCGGCAGATTGTAAAAGCTGCCCACCAGACCAATGCCGATATTGGCATCCAGCACAAAGTCGCCAAACACCCGGCGGAAGTTGCGGCTGTCGTCCTTGTCCGGCAACACCAGCCGCAACCAGCGGGCCAGCCACGGCAAGGTGCCCCCCTGCAACAGCAGGGAGGTGAGCACCACCACAAAGGCCACATTGATAAAGATCGCCGCTCCGGGCACCTGGGCCATCACCGGGAATATCGCCAACACAATGGGCACCGCGCCCCGCAGCCCCACCCAGGAGATAAAGGCGATCTCATTGGCCCGGAAGCGGAACGGCGCCAGGCACACCAACACCGCCAGCGGTCGCGCCACCAGGATCAGAAACATGGCCACCCCGAGGGCCGGCACCAGGGTCTGCTGCACATCCGAGGGCGACACCAGCAGCCCCAGCAACAGGAACATGCTGGCCTGGGCCAACCAGGCAAAGCCGTCCATGGCGGACAGCACATGGCGCACCGAACGCCGGGCGCGATTGCCGACGATGACCCCAAAGACATACACCGCAAGAAACCCCGACCCCCCGAGCCAGGTGGTCAGGGCAAACACTCCGATGCCCGCCGACATCAGCAGCAGCGCCAGGATCCCGGAATCGCGATCGAGCATGGTGCGCAGGCGGGGCAGCAGCCAGGCGATGACCATGCCGCCGCCAACCCCCAGAATGCCGCCAATCCCAAACTGGCTGACCAGGCTGATCAGCATCTGGGGCCAGCTTCCCCCCTCCGCGCCCGTCATTGCGGTCAGGGCGAGGCCGATAAACGCCAGGGTGAGATACACCGCCATGGGATCGTTCATACCGGACTCGATCTCCAGGGTCGCCGCCACCCGCTCATTGATGCGCAGGCCACCGGCCTTGAGTACCGAGAACACAGCCGCCGCATCGGTGGAGCCGACAATGGCCCCCAGCAGCAGGGCCACGGGCCAGCTGAGGTCCAGCAGCCAAACGGCGGCAACCCCGGTGAGGCCGGTGGAGATCAGCACGCCAAGGGTGGCCAGGAGCAGGGAGGGCTTGAGGCCGGTACGGAAGGTGGCCAGGTTGGTGCGCAGGCCGCCATCGATAAGGATCACCGCCAGGGCCACGTTGCCCACCCAAAAGCTGAGGGAAAAGTTTTCGAACCGGATACCCAGCCCGTCCTCTCCGGCAACACCACCCGCCAGCAAAAAAATCAGCAGAAAGGGAAACCCGATGCGGGCGGAAAAGATACCCCCCAGCACCGCGACAAACACCAGGGCGGCGGCGATCATCAGGGGTACCGCCATGAAGTCCAGGGAAAGCATACAACTCCTCGTGTGGGGAACGGGCAACGACTACCCGGAGCACCTCCAGGAGTCCCGACTCCCCTCAATAGAAGCCGGTTTTACCCTGGATGTAAAGCCGCAAGGTGGGGTTTGGCAAAGCGCACGGAATCGGCCCCACAGGAGCCGGGGGCCGAAAATAGAAACCCCCGGGGCCGGGCCGACGGGGGCTTGCAAGCAGTGGGGTAAGGCCGCGACGTCAGAACGGGATATCGTCGTCGAAATCGTTGAAGCTGCCCTTGTCGTTGCCGTAGTCGGGGGGACTCTGCTGGGCCGGCGCCGCAGCAGCTCCGCCCTGGGACTTGCCCTGGTTCCAGTTTTCCTGGGGGGCCTGGGAATAGTCGCCACCGCCGCCACCGCCACCACCGCGGCTGTCGAGCATTTGCATTTCGCTGGCGACGATTTCCGTGGTGTAGCGGTCGCTGCCGTCCTGGCCCTGCCACTTGCGGGTACGCAGGGAGCCCTCGATATACACCTTGGACCCTTTCTTCAAATACTGGCCGGCAATTTCCCCCAGCTTGTTGAAAAAGACCACCCGGTGCCACTCGGTGCGCTCCTGGGGTTGGCCGGTGTTTTTGTCCTTCCAGGTTTCACTGGTGGCAATGGTGGCGTTGGTCACCGCATTGCCGCTGGGCATGAAACGGGTCTCCGGGTCCTGCCCCAGATTGCCCACCAGAATCACTTTATTTACACCCCGTGCCATGACGTTCTCCGTGTTGTAGTGTTCAAACCCGAGGGAGTTTACCCTGTTGCCCCGCCCCTGTCATCGGCCGCCGGGTCCGCCGAAGTGCGCCGCAACAGGTCGTCGAACTGTTCCCGGGGGAAGATGTCCCGGTCCACCTTCAGGTACATCAGGCGGCGCTCCGGGATCAGGGTCAATTCCTCGATACCGGCCACCAGCTCCCGCAGGGAGGGGCCGTCACTGGGCATTCCCGGGTGTGCCGTCAGGTCCACCACCACCGTGCTCCAGTGGCGGGGCTGGGCCATGGACAGGGCCACCCCGAGCCACACCAACACCATGGCGCCGGCAAACAAAAACACGCCCTGGTGCCCGAAATGCTGGGCGATGTAGCCGCCGCACACCCCGCCGGCGAAGGCGCCGAGAAACTGGCTGCTGGAATAGATACCCATGGCGGTGCCCCGACTGCCGCTGGGGGTTATCTTGCTCACCAGGGACGGCAGGGTGGCCTCCAGCAGATTGAAGGCCATGAAGAATGCCAACATACCCAGCACGAACAGCGCAAAGCTGCTGCCGGAGGCATACAGCACCAGCTCCGCCACCGCCAGCACCAACACCCCGGTGACAAAGACCTGCTTGAGCTTGCGCTTGCGCTCGCCAATGATCACCAGGGGCAGCATGGCGACGAAGCCCAGGCCCATGGTCAGCAGGTACAGCCACCAGTGCTCGGCCAGGGCCAGACCGAAGGTGTGCTCCAGTAGATAGGGCACCGAGATCCAGCTGGCCATTTGCGCCATATGAAGCACAAACACGCCGATATCCAGGCGCAGCAGCTGGGTGTCCTTGAGGGTGACGGCGAGCAGGGAGGGCATGGCCAGGGCCTCGCTGGCGGTCACCTGACTGACCGCCACCGGGGTGGGAATCCAGAAGATCACCAGCAGAATGCCCACCACACTCAGCAGTGCAGTTAGCCAGAAAATCGCCCCCAGGCCCCCGGCGGCCGCCAGTACCGGCCCAATCACCATGGCCAGGGCAAAGGACAGGCCGATGCTGCCGCCCACCGCGGCCATGGCCTTGGTGCGGTTTTCCTCGGTGGTGAGGTCGGACAGCAGCGCCATGATGGTGCTGGCCACCGCCCCCATACCCTGCAGGGTACGGCCGACAATCAGGCCGCTGATGGAGTCGGCGGTGGCGGCAACCACACTGCCCGCGAGAAAGCACAGCATGCCGCCGATGATCACCGCCTTGCGGCCGACCTTGTCTGACAACATCCCCAGGGGTATTTGCAGCAGCCCCTGGGTAAGGCCGTAGGCACCCAGGGCAACCCCCAGCAGGAAGGTGGTGCTGCCGCTGTAATCCCCGGCATAGAGGGCGATCACCGGCAGCACCATAAATAGGCCGAGCATGCGGGTGGCGTACAGGGCGATCAGGCCCAGCAGGCTGCGGGTTTCCAGTCTAGTCATTCAGGAGAAGGAGGTCGGTGCCGAGAAGCGGCACATTATACGGATCGCGGCAGGGGGAAGCCATGATAGAACCCGGTATATGGCCCGGCCCGTCACCGGGGCAGGGCGATATACCAGGGCATCGCCGCCGCCAGACCATCGCCAATCCGGTGGCTGGGCCGGTAGCCCAGCAGCTCCACCGCGCGGCCGATATCCGCCTGGGAGTGGCGCACATCCCCGGCGCGAAAATCCCCATAGACCGGGTCCTTGGGGTAGTCGATGCCATTCTCCGCCAGGGCCACGCGAATGGCATGGAACAGCTGGTTGAGGGTCGTGCGATCCCCCACCGCCACGTTGCACACCGTACTGGCTGCAAGGCCCGGGCAGGTGGCGGCGAGAATATTGGCCTGTACCGCGTTGTCCACAAAGCAGAAGTCCCGGCTGGTTTCACCGTCGCCGTTGACGAGCACATCAGCGCCGGCAATCATCGCCGCCGTCCACTTGGGAATCACCGCGGCATAGGCGCCCTCGGGATCCTGGCGGGGGCCGAACACATTGAAATAGCGCAGGCCAATGGCGTGAAACCCGTAGCAGCGGGAAAATACGTCCGCGTAGAGCTCATTGACATACTTGGTCACCGCATAGGGGGACAGCGGCTTGCCGATACAGTCCTCCACCTTGGGCAACCCGGGGTGATCCCCGTAGGTGGAACTGGAGGCGGCGTAGGTAAAGCTCTGCACGCCGGCATCCCGGGCCGCCACCAGCACATTGAGAAAGCCGTTGATATTGGCCTCGTTGGTGGCCAGGGGGTCCGCCAGGGAGCGGGGCACCGAGCCCAGGGCCGCCTGGTGCAGCACATGGTCCACCCCCTTCAGTGCCGCCCGGCAGTCGGCGAGGGTGCGGATATCCCCCTCCACCATGCTGAACCTGCGCCACTGGGCGGCCGTCACCAAGCCCTGGACTTCCTCCAGATTGCGGCGGTGGCCGGTGGCGAAGTTGTCCAGGCCCACCACCCTCTGCCCCGCCTTGAGCAGGGTTTCCAGCAGGTTGGAGCCGATAAATCCGGCCACGCCGGTGATCAGCCAGGTTTTTGGTGCGGCCTGGAGGTTGTGCAGGGTTTGTTGGTAGGTAGTCACTGTTTAGGTCCTTTTTGGGTCTACCGTCTGACGTCTGACGCTTGACGTCTGACGCTTTTTTGGTGCGGTCGGCAAGTCATGGACACCAGCAAAGCTTCGCGTATACATATCTCGGCAACTGGCAACGCTTGCA
>CAZWUP010000054.1:0-13494 GCA_964637045.1 uncultured Porticoccaceae bacterium
GGAGGCCATGCCCCCCTACCAGGGCGGCGGCGAAATGATCGAAACCGTAAGTTTGTCAGGCACCACCTGGAACGCCCTGCCCTACAAATTCGAGGCCGGCACCCCGGATATCGCCGGGGCCATCGGCCTGGCGGCGGCGGTGGCCTACCTGGAGGGGCTCGACCGCAGGGCGGTGGCGGCCCACGAGGATGCCCTGCTGGCCTACACCTGGCAGCGGGCGGCCGAGTTTCCCGGCCTGCGCCGCATCGGCAGCGCCAGCCAGATCGCCGGGGTGTTCAGCTTTTTGGTGGACGGCACCCACCCGGCGGATGTGGGCATGCTCCTCGACCAGCAGGGGGTGGCAGTGCGCACCGGGCATCACTGCGCCCAGCCGCTGATGGCCCGCTATGGCATTCCCGGCACCGTGCGGGCATCCTTTGCCCTTTACAATACCCTGGATGAAGTCGACCTGCTGTTTGCGGCCCTGGAGAAGGCCCGCGTCCTGCTGGTCTAAGTCTTTGTGCAACGGAGTACCCAGCCAATGACAGTGAAAACCTTTGATAGTACCGACACCAGCAACCCGGTGCGCGTAACCCCTGCCGCTGCGGAGCACTTCAGGAAGCAGCTCGCCGCCCGGGGCTTTGCCGGCATCCGCTTCAGCCTCAGCAAAAGCGGCTGCACCGGTTACAAATACGTCATCGACGAGGTGCGGGAGCCGGAGCAAGGCGACATCGCCACGACCCTGGACAACGGCGTGGTGCTCTACATCAGTGCCGCGGATATTCCGGCCCTGCGGGGCATGGAGCTGGACTATGTCCTGGAGGGTGTCAACCGCAAGCTGGTGATCAACAACCCCAACACCCGCGAAGCCTGTGGCTGCGGGGAAAGCTTCAGCTTCTGACGGAACCTTGCCCATGGCCGCTTTCAATGCCCGCGAAAACAGAATTGTCGCCACCGTCCGCGACTGTCCCGCGCGCCGCGTACCCACAGGTGAGCCGGTCACCATTCCGGCCGACACCTTCGTCACCATCACCCAGTCCCTGGGGGGCAACTACACCCTGGTGTACGGGGGCAACATGCTGCGGGTGGACGGCACCGACGCCGATGCCCTGGGCCTGGAAAAACAGCAGCTCGACATCCGCGACCGGGGGGACGGCAGAATCCACGAAGACCAGGTCTGGCAGGCCCTGGACACCATCTACGACCCGGAAATACCCGTCAGCCTGCGCAGCCTGGGGCTTATCTACAAGCTGGCCATCGACCAGGACAGCAAGACCGTGACCATCGACATGACCCTCACCGCACCCGGCTGCGGCATGGGCCCGGTGCTGATGGGCGACGTCGAATACCGGGTCGCCCAGGTGCCGGGGGTGGCCAAGGTGGTGGTGAACCTGGTGTTCGACCCCCCCTGGAGCCGGGATATGATGTCGGAGGAAGCGCAGCTGGAAACCGGACTTTTTTATTGAGTTGCCCATGCAAGCCATAGACTTAGAGACAGCCATGACCAGCAACCCCTTCGGCACCACCATCACCGCCGCCGATATCGTCGACACCCTGGGCTTTTTCGACACCTGGGAAGAGCGCTACAAGTACATCATCGACCTGGGCAAGGAGCTGCCGGATATGGCCGAGGCCAAGAAGGACGATGCCCACCTGGTGCGGGGCTGCCAGAGCCAGGTGTGGATAGATGCCGCCTACCGGGATGGCCGCTTGTGGTTCGAGACCGACAGCGACGCCTTTATCGTCAAAGGCCTGCTGGGGGTGGTGCTGGCCGCCTACAACGGCAAGCGTCCCGAGGAGGTGCTGGCTTTCGATATCGAGCAGTATTTCCAGCAACTCGACCTGCTCAGCCACCTCAGCACCACCCGCGGCAACGGCTTAAAGGCCATGGTCCAGCGGATCCGCACCATGGCGGAAGCCAGCCTCGCCACCAACGCCGGCTGAGCTGGCCTGCCGGACACCCCAATTTGTCGCGATTCAGCACTGGTGGTACGAACCGTCAAATAAGGCACTTTCAGCCAAAACACGCCGTTAAGCATGCCGTGGAGGAAGTGATCAGAAGCTATAGGTGAATTCCAGGCCGTAGCTTCTGGGCATGCCCATGGTATCGTTGGACAGGGTGGCGTTGGGCGGGAAGTAGAGTTGCAGCCCTGGCAGGATGTACTCCTCGTCGGTCAGGTTGCGCGCCCAAAGGGCGACATTGAGACCATAGGCGTCGATATCCACGCCGATGCGGCCGCCAAGCAGTTTGAGCTCATCGCTGGTGGCCGGCGCAAAGTTGTCGACACAGGCGCGACCCAAGGCGCAGTTGCCCGGGTATTCACCCCGGTAGGAATAGTTGAGGTCGAACAGCCACTGGCCGTAGGCGGTGGGAATCAGGTAGTTGGCCCGCAGGGCGTACTCCAGGGTGGGCGCCGCCTGCAGAATGGAGGTTTCGTTAGAGAACTCCCACTCCAGCCACGACAGAGTGCCGGTGAGCATCAGCTGCTCGGTGACCACCCACTTGGCCTCCAGCTCGATACCGTCGATATCCGCCTCATCCGCATTGACCACCGTGGTGATCAGTCCCGAGGGAGTATTGATCAGCAACGACTGCTGAATGTCGGTGTAAAAGGTGTGGTAGTAGGCGGCGTTGACCTGCAGGGTGTTGTCGAAGTACGCGCCCTTGAGGCCGAGTTCGATGTCGGTGGCGGTTTCCGGCTTGAAGGGTTGAGTGGTGGCGGCATCCAGGCCCCGCAGGTTCTGGCCGCCGGAGCGGCTGGCGCTGGAGCCCTTGAGGTAGGCCATCATGTCGTCACTGAGGCTCCAGTCGAAACCCGCGGTCCAGGAGATAAACTCATAGCTGTCGGAATCTGCCCAGCTGCACTCCGAGGTATTGATGTTGGGCACCCCGCTGGTGGCGGAGAAGCGACAGAAGGTACCGGCAGTCCCGGTGAACGGTACCTGGGCGGCAATGACCTTGACCGGCTTGGTGTCCTTGGTGTAGCGCACGCCGCCGGTGAAATTCAGCGTGTCGGTAAGGTGCAGGGTGCCCTGGAAAAAGGCTGACTTGCTCTTGTTGGCATCGACAAAACCGTCGCTGATGCTGTAGTAAACCCCAGTGGGTATGCCGCCCACAAAGTTGACGGCCGTGGTCTGGGAAAGGCCGCCGGAGCGCGAGCGATCGGAGCCCGTCTCTTCGAACCAGTACAGGCCGGTCACCCACTCCAGATCGCCATCCATGGCACTGCCGTTTAGCTGCCACTCCAGGGAGTCCTGCTCCCCGTCGCTGGTAAAGGGCTCGACAAAAACGCTGAAGGGGATGTTTGTGCCGTCGATGTCGGTATTGAAGATGTTGTCCACCTCGCGGCGACCATAGACCAGCTTGGTGGAGAGGTCATCGCTGATCTCGTATTCCAGGGTGAGGCTGTAGAGGTCGGTCTCACTCCGGGCGCTGTTGATCTTGTTGCTGTTGGCATTGTTGAGGTGCACATCGTAGGGATCGGTGTTGCCCACATAACTGAACGGGGTGAAAAAGCCCTGGAACAGGGGCTGCAACGGGGCGGGAAAGCCGAGGTGGACAAAGGGGTAGCCGATGATGGCGCTGCCCGGAGACAGGGAGGTGTTGGCATAGGCCATGGTCATGTCGGACTCACTGTGCTCATAGCTGAACAGTACGCTGAGATTGTCCGTAGGGGTCCAGGTCACCCCCAGGCGCAGCAGCTCATTGTCCTTGGTGCCGTTGTTCTGGTGGCCGATCACCTGGCCCCGGGTGGGACTCAACAGATTGCCGTCGTAGACGGTGACATCCTGGAAGCCCTTGTCCTGAACATCCTTGAGTGCGGTGAGACGCACCGCCAACTGGTTGGGGATCACCGGTATATTGATGGCGCCACCCAGCCTTGACTGCTCGAAATTGCCGATACCGCCGGTGACGAAGCCCGAGGTTTCGGCACTCGGGTCGGCCTTGGCGGTGACCAGCTTGATGGTGCCGCCTGTGGTATTGCGGCCGTACAGAGTGCCCTGGGGGCCCTTGAGGATTTCCACCCGGTCGACATCGAACAGGCTGTTGTTGGTGCCCACCGGGCGGGACAGGTAGACATCGTCCAGATACCAGCCCACCGAGGGGTCGAGGGTAACGAGCACATCCGACTGTACCTGGCCGCGGATGGTCACCTTGGCGATGTTGCCGGCCTGACCCGTTGGCTGCTCGATGTGCACGCTGGGGGTGAAGGCGGCGAGATCCGAGGTCTCAGTCATGTTCAGCGACTTGAGGTCGCCGGCGTCGTAGGCACTCACCGCCACCGGGATATCCTGCAGGGTCTCCTCCCGCTTCCGGGCGGTGACCACCACTTCCTCCAGGGTAAAGCCCTGGGCGACTGCAGCGCTGGATATCCCGGCCGCCAGGGCCAGCCACGGCGTTTGACAGCGTGTGTCTTGAGATCTGGTGCATGATGGTTTTCCCTCTGTGTTGTGGTTATGGGCTCACTGATCCCGGACGGGGACGCCTGGACATCGGACAACTCCAGGGCCCGAGGTATCAGGTGCAGTGGCAGGTTCAAAGTCAGGAAAAATGTGGTGATGGAAAACGGCATCCTGGGCAGTAGGCGCTGCAGCTGGGAGCCTTGGTCAACGAACCCGGGATTGGCCATCCCGATGTCGGCCAACCAAGCCACCTGGGCCGGTGCGCAGGCATTGCCTATCGCTGCCACCATCTTCCCCCTCGTTTCTCGTTAGTGTTGTCGGTCTGCAAACGGACACCCGTGCCGACCGTGGACCCAGTATACAAAATGTCGACAGCCGTCACAGTCGCATTCAATACCCTAGAAAACCTGGATAATCATCTGAAAGTATGGGATTTTTTTGTTTCTACAAAAGACGCAGCCGAAGCTGAGTCCATATTTCCAGCGGCGGGGCGGCCGGCGTCAGGCCCGTCGGGGTGGCGGTCCCAGGCCGGGCGCGCAGGGAGCCGGGGGCGTGGCAAGCAGGGCAAGGTTGAGGGCATACAGCATGTCAAAGAAGTCGCGACTGTCGAAAAACTCAGGGGTGGTGTCCATCACCCGGTTACACAGCCGGGTGATGGTCTCGTAATAGAGATGGGTGCGCAGGGTAACCAGAGTGTCGCCCCAGTGGTCGCCGCCGGGGACCTTTTCGCGGATCACCTGTTCAATCAGGCCGGCACCGGCGCCGGCGGAGAAGATGGCATCGTAATGCCTGGCGAGGTTGAAGTGGCGGGCATGTTTGCGGAAGAAATCGGCATTGAGCCGAAGCAGGTGGCGATTACAGGAGAGCACGCACTCCACCAGGGTGTGGACGACCTCCTCAAAGCCCGCCGTCTCCCACTGGCCGCGCAGCCTGCACTCCCAGTCCTTCAGGTGCGAGGCCAGGTCTTCTTCGAAGACGCGGGCGATGACACCATCGACAGACTGGAAATACTGGTAGATCGATCCCCGGCAGACGCCAGAAACCAGCTCCAGATTCTGGATGGTGAGGTGTTCGAGCCCCTCCTCGTCGAGAATCTTGCGACAGCCGTCCATGATGGCTTTGACCAGCATCTGCGAGCGCTTTTGCTGAGGCGCCTTGCGCGGGCTGAGCAGGCCTGGAAGATCGGCGTGATCGGCCGGGTTATTTATTGTCATGTGGCGTACCTGGGTGATCTATCCGAAGGAAACAACCAACATCCAGATTAAATCACGGCCGACCACAGCTCGTCACCCCCGAGTGAACCGGCACCGCCATCTCGCCGACAAGGCCCCACCGGTGGTGGGGTCACCAGCGGCGCTCAGCTCAGGCGAGCACCTTCATGGGGTTGTCCGGAGTAATCCTGCCCTGGTCCGCCGACCACAGGAATTCCAGGCGCAGCTCGGTAAAGAACCAGCGCCCGTTCACCTTGCGGTACTTGTCGTTGTAGATCCCGATCACCTTGAGGGGGCTGGGGTCGTCGCCGAGAACACAGTCCAGCAGGTACCAGGTGGCGGCGGCGGTATCGCCGTCGATGCGGATCCGCGGGTTGGTGACCGCGTGCATGGCGGTGAAGGGTGTCGCGCCGCCGTAGGCCCGGCCGTAGCCCTTGCGGATCTTGGCCTGGCCCACCATGCGCCCCCAGGGTCCGACATCGACGACGCCGTCCTCGGTGAACAAATCCGCCAGGGCGTCAGGGGTGGAGGATTCCAGCGCCCAGGAAAAGCTGTAGCGCAGTTGCTTGATTTCCTCGAGGTCGAGCAGGTATTGCAAATCCATGGTGATCTCCTTGGGTTGTGTGGTGCAAATAGCCGCATTTGCGGCCGGTCGATTGAGCGGGTCGCGGCTGCCACAGCCTTCGGCCCAACCGCGCTGGAAGGCCCCAGTACCGGGGTCGGGGCAATACGCGACACAGGGCCGACTCTTGCTCCTGCAAAGTCGGCATCATTCAGTGGCTAAACCAATATCCAGCTGTCACCATCGCCCACCACGAAGCCCGCGGTGGGGGCGGCGAAATGGGTGCCGATCACCAGCACCCCGCTGCCGGCCAGGGCGCTGAATATCCGACGGCGGGTGGCGATACCCTGGTCCGGGTCGGCGTCGATAAAGCAGGCCCACTCCGGCCGCGCCAGTTGGGCGGGATGGTGAATCATGTCCCCGGTAATCAGCGCCTCCTGCCCCTGGGAGGACAGCTTCACGCTGACATGGCCCGGGGTGTGGCCCGGGGTGGGCACCAGGCTGACGCCCGGACAAATGGCGTGCCCGGTTTCCACCAGGTCCACCAGCCCGGCGTCGAACAGGGGCTGCACCGAATCGGCAAAGGCCAGGCCCTCGTCGCCGGGCGCCGCGCAGCTGCGCCAGTGCTCGACCTCTTGCCGGCCGAGCAGATAGCGGGCATTGGCGAAGGTGGGCACCCAGCGGCCGTCCACCAATCGGGTATTCCAGCCCACATGGTCCACGTGGAGGTGGGTGCACAGCACCACATCCACGTCCTCGGGCCGGTAGCCGGCGGCGGCGAAGTGGTCGAGAAAATCCGTTTGCAGCCGGTGGAACACGGGCGCGGTACGGGTCTTGTCGTTGCCGGCGCAGGTGTCCACCACCACCAGGGTGTCCGGGGTTTCCACCACCAGGGCGTGGATGCTGAGGCGGAACAAACCGGCCTCGTCGATGAAGTGGGGCTTCAGCCAGGGTATGCCGGCCACCGCCGCCGGGGTCGAGGCCGGCAGCAAAAAGTCGCCGGGCAGCGCCGTCTCCTGTTCCAGGATACGGGTGATCTTGATATCGCCAATCTGCCAGCAGAGCATGGTGTTCTCCTCCTTCACAGGGGCATGTACTCGCCGCCACTGAGATCGAGGCAGGCGCCGGTGGTGGCGGAAAAATAGTCCGAGGCGAGGGCGAGCACACCCTTGGCGCACTCGCCGTCGGTGGGGATATCGCCGAGGGGAATATCCCTGGCGATCTTCGCCCGCAGCTCCGCGAGCCCAATGCCCTGGGCGTCGGCCACCGCTGCAGGCCGCTGATCACGGTGTCGCCCCACATCCAGCCGGGGAAGATGGAGTTGACCCTGACGCGATACTCCCCCAGCTCCTTGGCCAGTTGCGTGGTGGCCATGCGCAGGGCCGCCTTGGACACCGCGTAGCCCCCCATGCCGGCCAGGGCCATGCGGGCCACCTTGGTGTTGACGTTGACGATGGAACCGCCCCCCGCCGCTTTCATCGCGGGCACGGTTTCCTGGATCAACTGCAGGGTGCCAAACAGGTTGACCTCCAGGGTCTGGCGCCAGACATCCAGGTCGGCCTCCGCCGCCAGGGCATCTGGCCCGGTGGTGTAGGCACTGTTGATCAGCACATCGAGACGGCCAAACTCGGCCAGGGTGGCGGCCACCAGGGCCTGGCAGTCACCCCGCTGCTGGATATCGGCGGGCTGACAGAGAACCCTGGCCCCCGGGGTTTGCGCCATAACTTCGGCTTTGACGGCGTCGAGGCGGTCGCGGCTGCGGGCCGCCAGCACCAGGCTGGCGCCCTCCTTGGCCCCGAGCAGGGCCATTTCCCGGCCGAGACCTGGGCCTACCCCACTGATAACGAGAATTTTGTCGGCAAGTATCATCTCAGCTCCTTACATAGTGATCGCGATAGGCGGCGAATTGCTCCCGGATGCGGCTCTCGGAGAGGCCGAAATCCGCCAGCTGATAGTCGTGGGCGGGCCGCGCCTCCCGCTGGTTGGCCTCCCGCCATTTCTCCATTTCCGCCCACACCGGCTCCGTCAGCTCCCGGCCCAGGAAGGCGAAAATCTCTTCCGCCACCTGGCGCGGCCGGGCTACGGTGTCGGCGAATTGAATATCGCAGAACACCCCCGGATGGCGGCGGCGAATGGCCATGGCTTTGGTCATGCTGGCGGCAAACATGTTGCACCAGCTGTCGCCGATGGCCAACGGATCCGGCTCGGGGGTGGACATCAGGTGCAGGGCGCGGATAAAGCTGCAAATGGAGGGGATGGTCTGCAGGGGGTCGCGGTGGGTTTGAATGACCCGGGCAGTGGGAAACTCGGCAATCAGCTCCCCCAGGCTGTGGATATGGTCCGGGGTCTTCAACAGCCAGCGCCTGGGGCCGAGCTGGGGATCCAGGCGGCGCTGCTGCCACTGCAACAGTTGCAGGGTACGGCGCAGATAGCGGTAGGCAGGGCCCTTGTCGCAACCCAGAAACCACTGGTGATAGCTGGGCACCAGGGCCAGGGAGGGGGCGCTGGTGCAGCGCAGCGCCGGGCTCAGCAGATAGATGCTCTCCTCCGGCGCCAGGGCTTCGAAAGGGTAGATGGCGTTGAGCTCCGGACTCGCCGCCACCATGGCGGCAATGGCCGCCTCGGCGCGGGGTATGCGGGGGTCGCTGGCGGCGCTGAAATTCCAGTCCAGGGCCGGAGCCGGCTCCACCGCCTGGTAATGGAGGGGAGCGACAAAGCCCTCCGCCACCGCCAGCATCCGGTACAGCACCGTGGTGCCGGTGCGGGGCAGCCCGACAATAAACACCGGCGCGGCAATCTCCTCCTCGGCAATGGCCGGTTCGCGGCGGATCCATTCCTCCAGCAACAGGCGCTGGCTGAGCAGTGCCACCAACCGCTGGTGCTGGCCTTCGAGACCTTCGGGGCTGAGGTTTGCCTCCTCCCGCAGTGACCTGCAGAGGATGGCCAGCGGCTCCTCGAAGCTGGGCTCACCGAAATTGCCAAGGCCGGTGGCGGCGGACGCGGCGGCCTTGAGGGCCGCGGGGTCGAGCAGTGATGGGTTAGCTGTCATGGTGTTTGGCCAACTCGCAGAGGGTTTGAGGGAGGTCGACAAGGGGACAGAGCCTGGTGATGGGGCGCGCCGGGGCTTGCTCGGCCGCAGCGCCGGCGCCCACATAGCGCATCCCCAGGTGGCCGGTGACATGGCCGGCGGCATTCAGCCAGTTGGGGTGGCCGGGGTCGCGGTGGGCGATCATCGCGGTGACGCTGCCGTCGGCGTTGTAGTGGGCGGTGGCCTTGTTGAGGTGGCTGCGCACCACCCGGTAGTCCATGGACTCCTGCCAGTAGTTGTCCACCTGAATATTCCAGGTCTCGCAGGGGGGGACGGCGGGAATGTGCACCACCAGGGCCTCCTCCGGCAGCACCCGCCAGATGGAGCGGTAGAAAAAAATATTGGGGTCGAGGCCGGCGGCGATCAACAGCGCCTGGTTGGCCGGGGGCAGCTGATTTACATGGCCCAGGTAACTTTCCGACCAGTCGGTAAAGGTGGTGGCGCAGTAGCCGGCAAAGCCCAGCGCGCCCCGCAGCTGGCTTGCCACCTGATCCAGGCTGAGTTGGGGTGCCGCCACATCCGGGGTGAGGCAGTGGATGCCGAGGGTGGCGGGCTCCTCGCTGGCGCGGTCGAGAAAGGTCTGGCGAATGGCCAGCAGGTTGGTGCCGGCGGCCATTTTCAGCCAATTGCCCGGCTGCTCCCGGCTGCTGAGCAGGATGCTGAAGTTGCCCTCCCCATCCACCGCCAGGTGCTGGCTGTCGAGGAAGCCGTCCCTGCTACTGGCCCCCTGGGGCCCGCTGCTGGTGATAAAGCTCAGGTAGTTGACGGTGCCGCGGCGGCCGCTGATGCGATACTCCAGATCGCCCCGCAAAGCGGCGGTCTGGTACAGGGTGTCTGGGTTGTCGCAGCCAAACTTTTTGGTTTCGCTCACCAATTGGTTAATGGACGGGCGCAGGGGATCGCCGTGCTCCAGGGCCGACTCCAGGGCAATGCGGGTTATGCGGCTCAGGTAGCGAAGGCCCTCCGCCAGAGTGACCTCATCCGCCGGCGTGGTCGGCCGATCGAGGGCGCTGCCCACGGCCTTGAGCTGGTCGCAGAAGTCAGCCCAGATGCGCGCGATATCCTCCGGCCCCGCCGCTGTCACACCTGCACCTCGCGGCCATCGGGGGTGGTGTAACCGCCGCGGCGGAGAAAGCGCACCGGGTCGGTGACCCCGTCCCAGGCGGCACAGGTGCGGGCGATGTGCTCGAGGCTGGCGACAAAGCCCGGATTGGCCTCCACCACCTCGGTGATAAAGCCAAAGTCGGCACGGGTGTCCACATAGCTGACGCGGCCCGCGGGGGAGCTGATCTCCATGGCCACCTCGTAGCCCAGCTGGCGGTAGTGGGCCAGGGTATCGTCGTAGGCATAGTTGAGGGTGCAGAAGTGGTGGGGACCGCCCTCCCCCGGCGCAAACACGTCCCGGTAGATACTCGGCATGGCATCCAGCTGCTGAATCAATTCGATCTGCACCGGGCCGGCCTGGGCCACCGCAAGCTGCATGCGGAAGCTGGTTTCGGCACCCCGGTGGACGGCGGTGGTGGTCTGCGCCGGCAGCACATGGAAGGGGCCGATGGCAAACACCTTTGCCCAGCGCTCGCAGGCGGCCACCAGGTCCGGCACCACCCAGGCCTGCTGCCAGAAGTGGTAGTCGCCGGTGGGATGGGCTTGCTGATAAAGCTTGTTGGGGCTGGCCATGGGGTACTCCTGGGGTGGCTGGTTCATTGGTTGCCACCCGTCAGCCAGCGGCTTAGGGCAGCGTGATGGTCGCGCTCGAGAATTTCGATGTAAATACCCAGAGGGGACAGAAAATAGCCGCTGGCGGAGCCTTGCTCCCCCATCACCCGGGCAAAGCCGGCCTGTTCCAGGGCGGCGCAGCGGGCGGTGGAATCCTCCGCCCAATAGCACAGGTGATGAACCCCGGCGGCGGCGGGCAGGGCCCAGGGCGTGTCGGGAATCGCCTGGATAAGTTCGATATGGGGCGGTCCCTGCACCGAGTGGGCTATGCGCATGGTCAGGGTGCGCGCCTCGCCGTAGAGCTGGAGCTCCATGGCCACGGGCCGGCCACCTTTCCAGGTCAAGCCGAGGGCTGCACCCAGTTCCGCCATCCCCGCGTCGAGATTTTCCACCACGATACCAGTGTGAAACAGCTGGGACGGATGCAGGCCGGAGACGGGGTCGGCATTCTCGTTTGGGTCCGCCGCCGGGACCGGGGTAACTGACATCTATGGCAACTCTCTGGGTGTTTTATGTTTATGTTGTCGGCCCGCGCCCTGGCGGACGGCAACCGGGGAAGGCATTGTTTGCAGTGCCTTCCAGGCGCCCGCAATGGTTCGGCGGACTGCTCGCCAACCGCTTCAGGCTCCTCCCTCTTGCCCCTGGCGCGCCATGGCGGTCAGGGTTTCCTCCGATGGCGGCTGTCGCAACAGCCCCTCTGCGGTGTCCAGCAGGTTTTCGATGGACACCGGGTTGCTCCACAGGTGGGCCCAGAACTGAAAATTTTGGTGCTCCGGCCGGTGCCGGGTAGCGAGCAGGGTCCACAGGTAGGGGATGAGAAAATACATCCTCTGGCGCAGCAGTTTTTTGTCGTAGTAATCCAGCTGGGTCTCCAGGTAGGCCAAACAGCGATGGTAGGCTTTATCCCAGCGCTTGGGAAATACCGTCTGCATCAGATCGCGGCGGTAAATATTGAGCATGGCGAACAAGCGGATATGCTCCTCGGCCTCGGGACTGTCGAGCAGGGTCAGGACCTTGAGAATGTCCCGCAAACCAATTTCGGCACCCTCCGCCTCGAGGCGGTCGAGCCACTGCATCTGCAGTTTGTCGTGCTCCCAGGCGGCGTCCGCCAGGATTTCCAGGATCAGGTCGTCCTTGGAGCGAAAGTAGTAATTCACCGAGCCAACGCTTTTCTGATTGGCGGCCTTGGCGATATCCCGGGTGGTGACCAGATCGATGCCGTAGCGGGAAAACAACTCCCGCCCCACGGCCTTGATCTTGTCCCGGGTTTCATCCCCTTTTTTATTGGTCTTGCCAATGTCAGCAATTGCCATAGCTGTATATTCCGTATTCTGTGCTCTCAGCGCGACTGGCAGGCTGCCAGCACACCCCTGTAAATACCGCGCCCTTGGTATACCTGTTGCTGCCGTTCGCAGGCAATTTGAAGTTTACCGTCTAGTGCCAAAATAGGCCTGTTTTTTCGCCTGTATGCAAGGTTTAAAAATAAATAAATCGTCATTTTTTGGCTTCGCCATAGTACTATGGGGCTTTCAAAAACGATAAAGGCTGCTGCGAATTTCATGACTCCGAGCTCCCATCTACACCGTGAACAAACCGTGCTGGGGGAACTTGTTTCCCACCTTGGCGAAATCGACTATCAGCGTTTTACCCCTTATTTCCAGTGGTCTCCCCTCGATATCCTGGTGCATCTGTGGTTCACCGACCAGGCCGCGCTGCACGCCCTCGACGACCCCCCGCAGGGGGACGCCATGGCCGCGGGCCTGGGGGCGGCAACCCGCAATAAAACCGGTACCGCCCTGTTTGCCGCCATGGCCGCCCAGCAACGTGAAATCCTGGTTCAGCGCCACGGCCATCTGACACCGGCGCAGATTTTCGCTTTGTGGCAGCGCACCGGCAGCGCGCTCTGCGCCCGCTTCGACCTGTGCGCCGAGGACGACACCGCCCCCTGGTTTGGCCGCCCCCTGAAAATAAGGCGCTTGATCGACGCCCGCCATATGGAGGTCTGGTGCTACGGTCAGGACATTTTCGACCTGATGGGCAAACACCACCCCAATGGCCCCGGCTTGGTGCGAGTGGCGGACTTTGCCGTGCGCAACTTCCGCTTCGCCTTTGCCAACCGCGGTCTGGCGGTGCCCGAGCGCCAACCCCTGATTACCCTGGTGGACCCTACCGGCACCGTCCACACCTGGAACCACAGCGACAACGAAGGCGCAATCCGCGGAGCCATGGTTGACTTTTGCCTGGTGGCCACCCAGCGCCGCCATCTGCTCGACACCGCACTCGAGGTCAGCGGCGACATCGCCACCCAGTGGCTGCACATCGCCCAGTGTATCTCCGGGCCGCCTCTGGATGGTCCGGCGCCAGGAGAGCGGGCTTGGTAAACCCGCGCTCCGCGCCTTACTCACAAGTCGGAAATTGGGGCGACACTTTGGGGTCGAGGGCAGAGGTTTCCAGCAGCGTCGGCGACAGGGATGTACTCGTGCCGGTGCTGGAAACCTCTGCCCTCGGCCACCACCGCCCTGTAGCCTTTGAAT
>CAZWUP010000055.1:0-2898 GCA_964637045.1 uncultured Porticoccaceae bacterium
GATGGCCACCACCCGCTCGGCGTAGTCCTCCTCCGCAATGACGATGGTGGCGCCGGCATCACTGATCTGGTGACGGAGGAACTCGCCCTTAAAGGCCGTGTTGGTGGGCACATTGATGGCGCCGAGTTTGCCGAGGGCGAACCAGGTCAGCACCGCATCCAGGTTGTTGTCGAGCATGGATACCAGGGTCTCGCCCTGCGCCACCCCCAGGTTGCGAAGTCCCGCCGCCAGACGGGTGGAAAGCTGGTCGATCTCCCCATAACTGTGGATCTCGCCCTGGAAATCCAGCAAGGGGCGGTCGCCGTACTTGGCGGTACTATCCGCCAGGATGGCATTGACTGTATTTTGCTCCATGGCGTGCCACAGGGTTTGGGTATTCATAGCTGGACTCCATTCAAGATCAAGGGCCGCGACCCCCATTGGTTGGCGTTAGTGTTATGGCGATTTTTGACTTTACATATGTTAAACCAAATATCGAGAGACTGGCAAGCCCCCCAACAAGCCGACCTGTATTGACTGGGTTTGGCGGGTTAGAATGTACCATCCTCCGACAGCTTCAGCACCATGCCCCAGTCCCGCAAAGTCCAGCCCCGTAAAAAGCCCAAGCAACAGCGCGCCACCGAGCGCGTCGAGTTGATAATCAACAGCTATCTGGAGCTCCTGGATCAGGGGGAGACCCGCATCACCACCAACAGCATCGCCCGGGCCGCAGGTATTCCGGTGTCGTCTCTGTACCAGTATTTCCCCAACAAGGAGGCCATCGCCTGTGCCGTGTACTCCCACTGGGCTGAGCAGGGCATTGCGGTGCTGGAGAAGCGCCGGGAACAGGCTCGCGCGGTGGCCAACTGGCAGGATTATTTCGACAAGGGGCGACCCGATTTTTTTGGCCAGATTCTCGGCGCCAAGGTCGTCCACCAGCTGGCGCCGGTGATGAACAGCACCCCGGAACTGCGGGAGGTGCAACGCAGCTACCTGAAAAAAATGATTGCCATTCTCTCGGAGACAGTCCGCATTTTGGGTTCGGACTGGCCGGACAAGCCCCTGGACAACATGGTCAGCCTGATAATCGAACTCAACACCACGGTATTTCACCATATGGCCCGCCAGAACCGGACGGATGCCGGGGAAACCCACGCCCACTGGCAGGAGGCTGCCACGCGGCTACTGGAGCGCTGTATTCTCACCCCCTATGATCAGCTCCGGGAGCAGGAACAGCCAAATAAGGGTTTCAATAAAATCGGCAATGGCGAATAATTGCCAACAGCACCCCGTCGCCGCTTGCCAAAGTCAAACCCCAAAGGCGATGCGACACCATCAACCCGCTTTCCACCGGGACTTCTCCGGGCCTAGGCCCAGCCCCGGACACTGCCTGGTAGCCAGACATAATATAAGGATTTCAACTTGACCTCTGTCGCCATCGAGACCCCCTCGCCCTCTTCCCGCCGCGGTTGGTTCATCATTTGTTGTGCCCTGGTTTTCCAGGCCTTTACCCTGGGTTTATACACCTACTGCTTCACCTTCTGGATCCTGCCCTGGAGCCTGGAATTTGACGCCAACCGTGCGGAGATCATGATGGCCCTGATGATGGGCAATATCTTCCTCTCGCTGATGGCGCCCTTTGCGGGGCGGGCCCTGGACCGGTTTCCCGTGCAGTACGTGGTGGCAACCGGAATTGGCATCTTTGCCCTGGGCATGGGAGTCATCTCCCAGGCCACGGCGGTGTGGCAAATTATCGCCGTCTACGCCCTGTTGATCAGCCTGGCGATTAGCTGCTCCGGCCCCATCGCCGGCCAGTGGCTGGCGGTGCGCTGGATTCTGGAGAAGCGGGGGACAGCCCTGGGCCTGGTGTCCATTGGCTCGTCGATCGGTGGCTTTCTCTGTCCGCCCCTGGTGACCTGGCTGTTGGAGGACTACGGTTGGCGCGCCGCGCACCAGATCATCGCCATCGGCGCGGCGCTGCTCTTCATTCCCTTTACCCTGTTCTTTGTGCGGGCCCCCGACGCCCAGGTCGAAGTTGCCGCAAACTGTGACAACCCGGACCTCCAACCGCCGCCAGTCGCCCCCCTGAAAGCGATGGCAGTCTTCAAGTCCAGCCAATTCTGGCTGATTGTGATCACCCTGGTTCCGCTGATTTTGAGCATTGTGGTGTTCACCGCCAACCTGGCCCCCTTCAGCGCCGACCTCGGCATAGCGCCCCAGCAGGCCTCACTGCTGATGTCTGCCTTCGCCATGGGCATGATTGGCGGCAAACTGGGGGCGGGCATTCTCACCGACATCATGGATTTTCGCCACGTGTACTATGTGCTGATCGCCCTGCTGATGGCGGGCATGGCGGGCTTGGCCCTCACCCCTGGCTACCCCCTGCTGGTGGTCAGCAGCCTGCTAATCGGCATCTCCGCGGGCTCCTTTATCACCCTGGCCGCCAGCATCGTCAGCAATCTCTATTCTCCGGCGTCGTTTGGCACCGTGCTCGGCCTGCTCCACCTGAGTAACGGCTGGTCGGCGGCGGCCATCCCTCTCTCCGGCATGCTGCGGGAATCCCTGGGCAGCTATACGCCAATTTGGCTGGGACTCATTGCCATCGCCATAATGTGTGCGCTGTTTATGCCCAGACTGAAACCCACAGGCCGCTGACGCTGTTGCAGCGACGCCGACATCCGCGAGTGAACCTGTTCGCCGCGGTGGCGGGGGAAGGCCTAGACAGCGGCGTGATCCGCGCCCTGGTCAAGCTGGAGCCCGTTTAGGCTATCTGAAAAATAGGCGGCAACAAGGGTTCGCCCGGAGGACCGGGCTCCTACGGGCGGAGGTTCCGGCTGCGGGCGGTTCGCCCGGGGGACAGGGCTCCTACGGGCGGAGGTTCCGGCTGCGGGGGGTTCGCCCGGGGGACCGGGCTCCTAC
>CAZWUP010000055.1:2998-13180 GCA_964637045.1 uncultured Porticoccaceae bacterium
CCCGGGGGACCGGGCTCCTACGGGCGGAGGTTCCGGCTGCGGGGGGTTCGCCCGGGGGACCGGGCTCCTACGGGCGGAGGTTCCGGCTGCGGGGGGTTCGCCCGGAGGACCGGGCTCCTGCGGCAGTCGCTGCCAATGGGACACAATCAGGAGAGACTGCTAGAGCGTGCGGGCAATCAACACCTTCATGATCTCGTTGGTGCCGCCGTAGATCTTCTGGATGCGGGCATCCCGGTACATGCGGGCGATGGGGTACTCGTTGATATAGCCGTAACCGCCGAACAGCTGCAGGCACTCATCGACGATCTTGCACTGCAGGTCCGTCACCCAGTACTTGGCCATGGCGGCGGTGGTGTCGTCCAGGGTGCCGGCCAGATGGCGGTCGATGCAGTGGTTGACGAAAACCTTGGCGATGGTGGCCTCGGTCTTGCACTCCGCCAGTTTGAACTGGGTGTTCTGAAAATCGATCACATGCTTGCCAAACACCTTGCGTTCCTTGACGTAGGGAATGGTTTCCTCCAGCGCCCGCTCCATCACCGCAACCCCGCCCATGGCCATGATCAGGCGCTCCTTGGGCAGTTCCGCCATCAACTGGTAAAAGCCCTTGCCCTCCACACCTCCGAGAAGGTTTTCCTCGGGGACGAAAACATCGTCGAAGAACAACTCCGAGGTGTCCTGGGCGTCCAAACCGATCTTGTCCAGCTTGCGCCCCCGGCGAAAGCCCTCCACCAGATCGGTCTCCACCACCAACAGGGAGACGCCCCTGGCCCCCGCCTCCGGGTCGGTCTTGGTGACGGTGACGATAAAATTGCCCTGCTGGCCATTGGAAATAAAGGTTTTCTGGCCGTTGACCACATAGCCACCCTGGGTGCGTTTGGCGGTGGTGCGAATGCCCTGGAGGTCAGAACCCGCCGCCGGCTCGCTCATGCCGATGGCACAGATGTACTCGCCGCTGATCAGCTTGGGCAACCAGCGCCGCTTTTGTTCTTCGGTGCCGTGGAGCAGCACATAGGGGATGACAATACCGTTGTGCATGTGGATACCCCAGCCGTCGATATCCATGCGGGTGGTGAGATCCATCACCACATAGTCGTGGCGAAAATCCCCCCCGGCGCCGCCGTATTCTTCGGGCACCGAAACCCCCAGCAGCCCGGCATCACCGGCCTCCTGCCAGAACTCCCGCTCCACAATGCCGTCCTCCCGCCATTTCTGCACCCGCTCCGGGGGCGCGTGGCGCTCGAAAAAACGTACCACGGACGCGCGGAACAGCTTGATTTCCTCGTCTTCCATAAAAGTGGGCTCGGATGCGGACAGTACAGACATAACTCACCTCAATAATGTTTGGATAGGGTGTTGATGGGAAGCTGTGGGGCTGGATCAGGCGTCCAGGCCCGGCCAGGGCGTCTCAATGGGATAGTCGGACTCAAGGCTGAGGAAGGACGCCAGGTACTGGACACCGATATTGTTGTTTTCCATAAAGGCGGACTGGGGTGGCAGCTGGTTGTTCTTCTTCAACAGCTTCGCCAGGCGGCGCACAATCACCGCCGCCTTGTAAAATGTAAAGGCCAGATGCCAGTCGAAGTTTTGCGCCTTGCGGCCGCTGAATCCTTCCCACAGGGCCAGCATCTCGTTGTTGTTGCCAAATCCGGGCAAACGGGGAATATTCCGCGACACCGTGTAGGACAGGTCAAAGGAGCACCACCAGGCGAGATCGGTCTCCGCCCCCGCCAGGGATACCATGTCCCAGTCCAGCACCGCCATACACTTGCCCTTGTCGAAAATAATGTTGCCGACCCTGGCGTCCCCCCAGGCGAGACCCAGGCCGGGACTGCCGGGGTAGTTGTCCAGCAGCCATTTGCGGCCGGCGTCGATCACCCGATGGCGCTCGTTGATCGGGGTATCGAATTCATCGATGTAATAGTTCACCTGCTGACGCAGGCCGTCGGCTTCATTGTTGGGATTGAGAAAGTCGAACCTGCCGACATCCACCCGATGGAGATTGGCCATCGCCCGAATGGACTCGACAAACATGCTATGGCGTTCCTCGGTGTCCACTTCGGTGACCCAGCCCCGGTGGTGAAAGGGCGGATCGTCGTGGGGCACCCGGCCCTCGATCCGCTCCATCAGGTAGAACGGCGCGCCCAGCACCTGGGTACCCTTTTCCAGCCCCAGCACCTTGGGCACCGGCACCCCCTCCACATCGGCGAGGGCCCTGTTCATAAGGTATTGGCGTTCCGCGGTAGTGCCCGGAAACAGGGGTTCCGGGGTCTCTATCCTGACCACGAAGCCCTCGCTCCTGGGTTTGCCCGATTCGCTCCAGGCGGCGTCGAGAAGCACGGTTTCGTTGGCCAGGCCACTGCCGGTGGGAATGCGGATATCGGTAATTTCCAACCCGCTGGCACCCTCGATCCGCGCCGCCAGCCAGGGCTGGAGTGCCTTGCGCATATCCGCCAGGTCGCGGGTCTGCTGTTTGGTGGGCAGGCCCAGGCTGATCTCTTCATTCTCTTTGCTCATGGCATTGGTCCTTTTTATATTGGCTCGAAAATAGTGGCGAACCCGACCGGCTACGCCTTGAGTAAACGATTGAATGCCCGCAGGTCGTCGATCAGCACCTGCGGGCACTCCAAACCTGGAAAGTGGCCACCGCTGGCAGCGCGGGTGCAGTGCACCAGGTTAAGGGAGCGGCGCAGCCAGGAGTCCGGCGGCGGCATGGCGCAGTCGTTGGGAAACAGGCAGACCCCGGTGGGCACCTCGATACGCCGCCCGGGGGGCAGGGTAAAGGCGCTCATATCCAGCAGGTAGCGGTACATCCAGGTGGCGGCTCCGGGATCCCCCAGCCAGTGGACCATCAGGTTGGCAATCAGATGGTCGTAGTCAAAAGGTAAGGCGCAGTCCTCCGCGCCTACCGTCCAGCGCTGGAACTTCTCCAGAATCCAGGCGGCAAGTCCCACCGGGGAATCGGCCAGGCTGTAGGCCAGCGTCTGGGGCTTGGTGCCGTGGATCTGCTGATAGGCGGACTCCCCCTCCATGCTGGCCATAAAGCGGCCGAGGAATTCCTGCTCCTCCGCTGTTGGCGGCTGCTCCGCCAGGGTCCACTCCGGTTGCAGCACGGCATTGTTGAGGTGCAGCCCCAGCACCGCCTCGGGGTGATCCAGGGCCAGCCAGGAACTCACCGATGAGCCCATATCGCCACCGTGCACCAGATAGCGGGAGTGGCCAAACACCTCCGTCATCAGGCTATGCCACAGCTCGCCGGTCTGGCGAGGGGTAACCATCGCCGTGGGTGGCGGTGAAAAGCCATAGCCGGGGAGACTGGGAATCACCAGGGTAAAGGCGTCGGCCACACTGCCGCCAAAGCGCTCCGGATGGGCCAGTGGCTCCACCAGTTCCAGCAGTTCGACAAAGGAGCCGGGCCAGCCGTGGCTGAGAATTATGGGCGTCGGATTGTCCCCCGAGCCCTCCTCCACCAGGACATGGATATCCCCCCAGGCCATGGGCACCAAAAACTGGCTGTGGCGATTGATCCGGCTCTCCCACTGGCGCCAGTCGAAGTTGTCTCGCCAGTGGGCCATCACTTCCCGCAGAAAGGGCATGCTGGTGCCGTGTTGCCAGGCTGTGCCCGGTGCCTGTGCGGGCCAGCGGATTCGCGTCAGGCGCTGGCGGAGGTCCGCCAGCACCTGCTCTTCCACCTGAATCTTGAAGGGAACCGGAATTGGCGCCATGGCTGTTCTATCCCTCCTCCGCCACCTGGCGCGCAGAGACCGGGTCGTAAAAGGTGATCTTGATGCTGGCGAGATCCAGGGCATCGGACATCACCATCCTGTCGGTGCCCATAGCGGCGGTCAAAGCTGCCACCACCTCCTGGGGGTTGTCGCAGTCCAGCTCGTATATCGCCAGGTAGGGATCCCTGCTGCCATCCTCCCCGGGCAGCGCGGCAAAGCGCTGGGCCGCCACCACCCCGGGTACCCGCAGCACATCGGGAAGATGCTGTTCGTTATACCAGCGGTGGTATTCATCCTCCATTCCCGGGACGGGATGGGAATAGACTGCCATCAGAAATCTGGCCATTGGGGCTTCTCCTCAATTGCTTGGTTGGTTTTTGGTCCAGTCCAGATACATCTCATCAACGCCGAATACCGCGCCGCCCCGGGCCACCGGTTGGGTGCCGGCCTTGACGCGAAGGCCGGGCATCCGCTCCAGCCACTCCTCGATGGCGATGGCAACTTCGGCCCGCGCCAGGTGGGAGCCCAGACAGCGGTGAGGCCCCAGGGTAAAGGACAGGTGCGGATTCGGAGAGCGATCCAGGTGAACCTCACCGGCGTCGGCAAACACCTCGGGGTCGTAATTGCCCAGGCCGAGGGGGATGCTCACCACATCCCCCTTTTTCATTTGCACGCCGCCGATCTCGATATCCCTGACAACCTTGCGGGAGGTGACGACCACCCCGTAGGCGCGCATCAGCTCCTCCACCGCAGCGGGGATTCTGCTCTTGTCGGCGCGCAGCCAGTCCTGGGCCTCTGGGTGCTGGGCCAGGTAGCGGAACACATAGCCCAGGGATGATGCGACGGTATCCAGGCCAGCGACAAACAGGAACAGACTCATGGACAGCTGCTCGGTATCCGTCATTGGCCTCCCCTCCACCTCGCCGTTGGCGATATGGCCGAGCACATCGACGGCCGGCTTACCTTTCCTTTCCGCCAACAGGCGCACCAGGTAGTCGCGAATGGCATGGGCACCCTGGATGCGAACCTCCATATCCGGCGAGTGAAGAATCATGTTCTCCCATTCCAGAATGGTGTCGTAATCCTCGATGGGAATGCCCATCAACTCCATAAAGATGCGCACTGGAAAGCGGCGGGCAAAATCTTCGATAAACTCACAGTTGCCCTTGTTCTGGATCCCCACGATCAACTCCACGGCAAGGGAGCGTATCTTGGTGGACATCTCCTTGATCCGCGGCGGCGAAAACAGCGGGTTGAGGAGGGCCCGATACTTCATGTGGTGGGGTGGGTCCACTTCCAGGGGAATCATGTCCCAGGTCTCCCCCAGCAGGTGTGAAAAGCCCGCGATGGCCCAACTTGAAAAGGATTCGGTATCCCCGAGGATTTTCCGCATATCGGCGTTGCGGGTCACCACCCAGTTGCCGGAGAGCATTCGGCCGGTGGCCGGCGCATAGAAAACCCGCGGTCCGTCCAGCAACTTTTGCAGGGTCTTGTAGGGGCAGGCGCCGGGTTCGGGGAGCATGCCGGGAGATGTGAAATGGTTGAAATCAATGATCAACTCCGGGGGAACATGGCCGGGGATCTCGCTCGGGTTCTGAGTCATCTGGGTCATAATTATGTCCTCGTCAACTTATTGTGTCCGGCCCGAGGGCCGTGAGTTTAACGCCGCCTCCACAACATCCTGGATAAGCGGCACTGACGTGAGCCCACCTCCGCGGTGAAGCCCAGCCCCTGGGCAGCACCCGGACCACGCAACGCAGCACTGGCCCCGTCGTCTGTGCCATGGGACCCCGGTCAACTATTTCCGGGGGCTCTCCAGCCATTGCAGGGCGGTCTCCACCTCCCTGTCGGTCAAGGCCAACGCCTTGGCCACCTCCCCCGCGGCGATCGCCTCCGCCTGGCCACGGATGATCTGTTCGTACTCGCGCAAGCGATCCGCGGTAAATATCATTTGATCGGACCGGTTGCCAAACATTTTGACCACATCCATAAACAGTTCCAGGGCGGCGTTGCCGGACAGCTGGGCCACCAGCTGGTGGAACCGGGTCACCACCCGGATCGCCTGGCGGCGGTCGGGCCAGGCATAAAAGCCGCTGTTGGCAACGACAAACTCGAGGGGCCCTCGACGCACCTCTGGGTCGGTGGCGGTTGCGATCAGCCTCACCGCCTCCCGCCGCAATACCGAGGATGCCTGCAGCACCTGGGCGTGGGGGGTGCGGCGAAACGACATGTACACCGCCGCCATGCGGGCAATGGAGCTGGCGGTGGGGCTGCGGGTAAAGAAGCCGCCCCCCACACCCCGGCGAATGGTCACCAATTCTTCATATTCCAGAATTCGAATGGCCTGGCGGAAGGTGGTTCGGCTGACGGCGAGCCGGCGCAACAGCTCCTCTTCGGAACCCAGGAATACCCCCTCCTCCGCAATCAGCAGAATCTCGTCCCGCAACGCCGCCGCGGCGCGGGTGACAGCCGTGGCGGCATCCTGCTGGCCATCGAAAGTAGCGATCCGGGTGCCCTGAATGACCATTGCGTTATCCCTGATTACTCCCGCACCAGCAGAAAGCAACCCGCAAGGGGGCCGCCGGCGGTGGACAGCGCGGCCACCCTGGGGTCCCGCTTCTTGATCTGGCGCTCACCGCCCCGATTCCACAACTGGGTGCAGGCTTCGTGGATCTGACCATAGGCGTGCATCCGCCCGGCGGACAGGGCGCCGCCATTGGTATTGATGGGCAACTCACCGTCCAGGGCGATGCGCCTGCCGCCGTCCTCGAGAAAATCCTTGGCCTCGTAACGGCCGCAGAACCCCAGGTTCTCCAGCCAGTTGATGGTGTGAAAGCTGAAGCCGTCGTAGAGTTCGGCCACATCCACGTCCGCCGGTTTGAGATCGGTGCGCGACCACATCATCTCCGCCACCTTGGGCTGGGCCTGGGTGGGCAGGGCGTCGAGCTGGGCCCAGGAATTGCGGTACTGCATACAGGAGCCGATGGCCTCGATGCGGGTCACCGGGTTGGGCATATCGCGAGCGGCGTCGATGCGGGAGATGATGATGGCGGTGGAGCCATCGATGGGCACATCGCAATCGTAGATCCGCAGCGGAGTGGAAATCACCGGCGACGCCAGGTAGTCCTCCACGGTGATCAGGGTGCGGTACACGGCGGCGGGGTTGATATGGGCGTTGCGCCGGCCGTTGATGGCCACCTGAGCAATCTGCTCCGGCTTGATGCCGGATTCATGGACGTATTTGTTGAAGTACATGGCCTGCTGGGTGGCGGCGGCATAGGTGTGATAGGGGGCATACCAGCTGAAGATACCCCGGTCCCGCTGGTCGGCGGACATCAGGGCATTGGCAAAGGCGGTTTTGCGGGCGGTGGCCTCCGCCAGGGTACGGAACACCAGCACATGGTTGCACAGGCCGGCGGCGATGGCGCCTATGGCGTTGAATACGGAGCCGAACTGGCCCGCGGTTTCGCCGCCCCCTTCGTACCAGTTGACCTTGAGGCGCAGGGCATCCTGGACGTCGGCACAGCCCACCGGCGAAAAGCCCGAGGCATTGTTGTCGCGGCCGGGCCAGGTGGCGAGGCCATCGATATCCGAGCGCTGCAGTCCCGCATCGGCAATGGCCTGGAGACAGGCATCGACCGTCAACGCGATTGGTGTCTTGTCGGAACCGCGGTTGATTTCCGATTGCCCGATGCCGGTAATGGCGGTGTTCTTCTCATAGTATTTGTGGGTCATTTCACGCCCTCCGGCTGGAACAGTGGCACCCAGAGATCATCGTTCTGCTCAAACAGGACAGTGACCGCCATCCCCATAGTGACCTCCTCCGGCGCACAGTTGACAATATTGCACACCAGGCGCACATCCTCCTGCTCGGCGATGGACACCAGGGCCACCACGTAGGGCACCTTGAGGTTGGGCATCCACTGTTTGTGGTTGATGGTAAAGCTGGTGACCACGCCCTTGCCGGAAACCGCCTCTGGCTCTACATCCCGGCTCTCACACTGGGGGCAGAAGCGCACCGGCGGGTGCACGTAATAGCGACAGGACTGGCAGCGGAAGATCAACAGCTGATTGTCCTTGCCTCCGGTCCAGTAGTGCTGGGTGTCGCCATTGGTGGCGGGCAGCGGACGGGGCACCCCCTGACCGGTTTCGTTGTTGATTCTCTCTGTCATTGAAAGCTCCTGATTGTCTGATTGTTATCGAAAATGTCTGGTAGTCAGACCACAAGTCTGCCCTTTCCTCAGGGCCCGGAACGCTCCGCCAAACCGTGACTCAGTTCACCGTCCCAAACCCAGCGACAAAAACCGGGAGCGAAGGTGCCGAAGCCGGCCTTGGGGTCGTAGCCTACGGAGAGGCCGTAGGGGGTTTCCAGGTTGATATAGGTCACCACTTGATAGTGGCCGGTAATCAGGTGCTCCCCCAGGGGGGACTTGAGCACCAGACTGATGTCGTCGCCGCGAAGATTGTGCTGGTGCAGATAGGCGGGCTCACTGATCACATCCACATGGTGGAACTGGCCGTCGATATAGACAAACCCCACGTTGAGGTTGAGCTTGCCCTGCGGATCCCACATCCGCTGCATGCCAAACGCCCTGCCACTGGGGAAGGCCCCGGTCCACAGGTTGTGACCGCCCCACTTGCCGTGGCTGTGGCCCCGCTGGCCCCGGGAGTGGTCGCGGACTCCGGTGGTGTCGATGGCAATGACCCGATCGTCGATCTTCAAATTTCCGCGGATGGTAAACAGCTGTTGATAGTGCTCGCTGGCCCAGGTCTGCTCCGTCATGCTCCCGCGGATGGCGGCATCCCCGCGGTCGGCGGACTGGTGGTTGTCCCAGGCGGGCGCCACACTGTGGGTGTCGAAATCAAAGCTGACCCTGTGCTTGAACCCGTCCCTGACCCGACCGCTGAGCATCTCCCCATAGGGGCTTTTGGTGAGCATGCCGTCGAAGGTGATGCGCCACTGGGCGAAAGGCTTCAGGCACTGAAAGCGCAACCCGGCTCCCGCCGGCCGCAGTTCCGCCGGGGTGCGGGTGTACGCCGTCATCCACATCAGGCCCTCGTCGCCGGGCAGGGACAACAGCACCATATCCTCCCACAGGCCGAAGTCGTCGGGGACCGTACCCAGATGCAGCCACAGACCGACACCCGACTGGGGGTCGTAACAGGCGAGCATAAAGTTTTCCGCGTAGCGGAACAGGTCCGGCGGGGTGGCGAGGGTCCCCTCGCGGGCGGGATCTAGACCATTGGCAAAGTCCGTCAAAGCAACCTCCGATAATTGTTAGGGCTTGGGTTGTCTTATCTTGTGGGCGCAGGGCACAGCTGGATAATAAAGTGCACTCTTTGAATCTGTAAAGCCCAAAATTGCGAAAATTACAGAAACACATCAAACTTGCAACCAAAGAATCGAAATCTAATTCTTATAGTTCATTAGGTTATGAGATTTTAACGATATACAACATTAACCACTGCCCGGGTTGGCATAAAGAGCACCCTGTTTACTGACAACCACGGGATTGACTCGACACCAAGCGATGGTGGTGGCACAGTGGGTGAAACCGGAGTCCGCCATGCCCAGCATCAACGCCAACGCAATCGATATCGAATACGACACTTTTGGCTCCACCGCCAACGAGACGGTGCTGCTGATCATGGGGCTGGGCTCGCAACTGATCCACTGGCCGGAATCCCTGTGCCGGGAGCTGGTGGACCGGGGCTTCCATGTGGTGCGCTACGATCACCGGGATATCGGCCTGTCCACCAAGCTGGACCGCGCCGGCATTCCCAACCTGGCGTTGATCATGGGGGCCAAGATGCTGGGCTGGCGACCCCGGGTTCCCTACGGCCTACTGGACATGGCCGCCGATGGGGTCGGCCTGCTGGATGCCCTGGGCATCGCCAAGGCCCATATCGTCGGCGCCTCCATGGGGGGCATGATCGCCCAGCTGATCGCCGCCCACTACCCGGACAAGGCGCTGTCCCTCACCTCCATCATGTCCACCACCGGGCACAGTTCACTGCCCTCCCCCAGGCGCGACGCCATGGCGGCCCTGACGGCAAAGCCCGTGGACCCCAACGACCGGGAAGCGGTTATCCAGCGGGGGATTCAGCTCTATAAAACCATCGGCAGTCCCGGCTACCCCACCGCCGACGAGGTGCTGCGAATGAAGGTTGTCCGGGCGGCGGAGCGCTCCTACTACCCGGCGGGGCGGGCGCGCCATCTGGCGGCATCGGTCAGTGCCCCCCACAGACGCAGGTTGCTGAAATCCCTGGACCTGCCCGCCGTGGTGCTCCACGGCGAGGACGACCCGCTGATACCCGTGGCCTGCGGCATAGATACCGCAAAACATATCCCCAACGCCGAGTTGCGCATCATTCCCGGCATGGGCCACGATTTCCCCGACGCCTTGATGCCGGTCTTTGCCGACGCCATAGAAACTGCGGCCAAAAAAAGCCGCTGATG
>CAZWUP010000056.1:0-13105 GCA_964637045.1 uncultured Porticoccaceae bacterium
CGGCTCCTGGCAGAGTCTGTGGGATATCCAGCCCAAGGACCGCCAGGGCAATGTCTGCCAGGGCGAGGTGATCACCATCGACAGCCACAACTGCCTGCTGTCCGGCGACAAGCGGCTGATCGCCGCCGTGGGGGTGGACGACCTGGTGATCGTCGATTCCGACGATGCGGTGCTGGTCACCCGCCGGGACCGCTCTCAGGACGTCAAAAAGGTGGTGGCCTCCCTGGAGGCCAGGGGCTGCAGCAAGCACCTGGTACACCGCAAGGTATTCCGGCCCTGGGGACACTACGACTCCATCGACGCCGGGGACCGCTTCCAGGTCAAGCGGATCACCGTCAAGCCGGGGGAAAAGCTGTCCCTGCAGATGCACCACCACCGCGCCGAACACTGGATCGTGGTGCGGGGCACCGCCAAGGTCACCTGCGGCGAAAAGGTGCTGCTGCTCAGCGAAAACCAATCCACCTACATCCCCCTGGGCACCGCCCATCGCCTGGAAAACCCCGGCAAGGTGAACCTGGAGATCATCGAGGTGCAAAGTGGCTCCTACCTGGGGGAAGATGATATCGTGCGCTTTGACGACTCCTACGGACGCATCAGCTGATGACGATGCCGGAATACCCCGAGAAAATCCGTGTTCTCCACGTCTACCGGACCTATTTTCCGGACACCCAGGGCGGTGGCGAGGAAGTTATCCGCCAGGTCTGCCACAACACCCGGGCATTCAATATCGAGAGCCGGGTCTTCACCCTCAGCAAGCAGCCCTCGTCCACGCCCCTGGCGCGGGAGGAAGCCCTGGTCTTTCAGGGCAAGCGCCATCTGGAAGTCGCCTCCTGCGGCATTTCCTTCAGCGCCCTGTCGGCGTTCCGCGAACTGGCGGCGTGGGCGGATATCCTCCACTACCATTTTCCCTGGCCCTACGGCGACCTGCTCCACTTGCTGGGGGGTGAGGCCACCCACAAGCCCACCGTCATCAACTACCACTCCGATGTGGTGCGACAGCGAGCGCTGTATTTTTTTTACCGGCCGCTGATGGGCAGGTTTCTGGCCCGGGTGGATCGCATCGTCGCCACCTCTCCCAACTATGTCGCCAGCAGCGCCCTGCTAAGTCGGCACCAGGATAAAGTCTGCGTTATTCCCATCGGTCTCGACCAGGCAAAAATCCCCGCCGCCAACCCCGAACTGGTGGCGCGCTACCGCCAGGACCACGGCGACAACTTTCTCTTTTTTGTCGGCGTGTTCCGCTACTACAAAGGCCTCAGATTCCTCCTCGAGGCGGCCGCGGCCACCAGGGCCAATATCGTGATCGCTGGCTCCGGCCCGGAGGAGCAGTCCCTGAAGTCCTACGCCAGCCGTCATCGCCTCGCCAATGTGCGCTTTGTCGGCCGCATCAGCGACGAAGAGAAAATGTCTTATCTGGCCGCCTGCAGAGCCCTGGCTTTTCCCTCCCATCTGCCGTCGGAATCCTTTGGCATCTCCCTGCTGGAGGCCGCCCTCCAGGGCAAGCCAATGATCAGTTGCGAAATCGGCACCGGCACCAGCTACGTCAATATCGACGGCGAAACCGGCCTGGTGATCCCCCCCGCCAACCCGGAAGCGCTCGCCAGGGCCATGAACGCACTGGCGGACGATGGCGCCCTGGCCCAACGCCTGGGGGCTAACGCCAGAAGCCGCTACGAAGACCTGTTTACCGGTGCCGCCATGGGCAAGCAGTACGCCGACCTCTACCACAGCCTGTTGCTGGCCAACCCGGAAAGCGCCAGGAGGTAGCATGGCCTACTGGCAGATTGGGGCGGCGGGCCTGGTGTCCCTCGCGCTGACCTGGGTGATGCTGGCTGCCGCCCGACGCCATCACTTTGTGGACACCCCCAACACCCGCAGCTCTCACCACCGCCCCACCCCCAGGGGCGGTGGCCTGGCCTTTGCCCTGGTGATCTCCGCCGGCTTGGGATGGCTGGCCTGGCAAGGTCCGGCGCCGCTGTCTGCAGCCCTCACTGTGCTCGCCCTGGGCGGGTTGCTGATAGCGCTCTGCGGCTTGGTGGACGACCTCAGGGGCCTGGGGGCACTGCCGAGGCTTGTCCTCCAGCTCGCAGCCGCGGCGGCACTGGTCTACAGCCTGCCCTCTGTCCCAGACCCACTGCACCCCTATGTCACCCTGCCGCCCCCCGTGACCGGCCTGCTGCTGGTGGGACTGGTGGTGTGGACCATCAATCTCTACAACTTTATGGACGGCAGCGACGGCATCGCCTGTCTCCAGGCCCTGCTGGCCTGCGGCACCGCGGCTGTGCTCGACGGTATCGCCTGGTATCCCGGCCAGCTGGGTCTGGCGGCACTGTGGACGGCGGCGGCGGTGGCGGGGTTCGCGGTGTTCAATGCCCCCCCGGCGAAAATCTTTATGGGGGATTCCGGCAGCGCCTACCTGGGCTTTGTGCTCATCGGCCTGGCGGTGGTGGACAGCACGGCCGCCAGCGACGCCCTGTGGCTGTGGCTGATTCTCTTGGCCTGGTTTGTCAGCGACGCCAGTGTCACTCTGGTGACCCGCATCCTTCGCGGCGCGAGCTTCCTGGAACCCCACCGCAGCCATGTCTATCAACTTCTGCTGCGACAGCTGGAAGAGGCTGCCGCCGCCAGGGGGGATGATCGGGATCGGGGGAGAACCCGGGCCCACAGGCTGTGCCTGGCGGCGGTGAGTGGCGTTTTTGTGTTGTGGCAGCTGCCCCTGGCGCTATTGTTGGCGGGCCAGTGGCTGACCGCCCCGACGGCTATCGCCCTGACCTACCTGCCCCTCTGCGCCGCCGCCATCCTCGCGGGGGCGGGTGGTGAGCGGCTGTTTCCCTATTCCGCCAGACGGAAAAAGCACTCCCGGTAGTAGGCGAGTTCGGCAATGGAGTCGATGATGTCGTCCAGGGCGAGGTGGCTGCCCTTTTTGCGGAAGCCCTCCAGCAGTTCGGGACGCCAGCGGCGGGCAATCTCCTTGACGGAACTGACATCCAGATTGCGGTAGTGGAAAAACCCCTCCAGATCCGGCATCTGACGGGCCAGAAAGCGCCGATCCTGGCAGATGGAGTTGCCGCACATGGGAGAAACGCCGGCGTCGACCCAGGGGGCGAGAAACGCCAGGGTCTCGGCCTCGGCCTCGGCGGTGGACACCTGGCTGTTGCGCACCCGGGCGGTGAGGCCGGACTGGCCGTGCTGGCGGGTGTTCCAGTCATCCATACCCTCCAGGATATCGTCCCCCTGGTGGATGGCGATCACCGGGCCCTCGGCCAACAGGTTGAGATGCCTGTCGGTGACCACGGTGGCAATTTCGATAATCACATCGTTGTCGGGATCGAGCCCGGTCATTTCCAGATCGATCCAGATCAGGTTGAGGGCATCTTTTGCGGGGTTGCTAAGGGTCATTCTTCTTCCTTGTTTTGCTCCCGCTCAAGCAGGAGCTTGGAGATTCTCAGTTGGGATTCCAGCTGTCGGCGCTGGGCTTCCACATCCACCTGTTGCGGGTCGGCGTCCTTGAGGGCTGCGATCTGCTCCTTGAGGTCGGCACCCTTCTCCTCCAGCAACTGAATGCGTCTGGCCTTGTTGGCCTTGTCAAACAACAGGGACTCGGGAAAGATCTCCGCCACACTGAGCTCAGTGGTGAACTCGCCACCCCGGGGAATAAACTGCCGGTCCGGCGCCACCACCCGCTGATTCTGGAACACCGGGGAGACAATCTCCACCCCGGCGCCGTGGAGCACATCGAGAATGCAGGCCTTGAACCCGGATTTTCTGCTCAGCAATTGCTGGACATCGGGGCAAAAACCCACCGCCTTGTAGGTGATGGAAAAATCCCCCAGCTCGAGAATCTGGACAAAGGGATCTTCCAGCTCCGCCGCCAGGGCCGCCTCCTTGAGCAGGGATTCCACCTTGCGGTGGGGTACATCATAGCCCAGGGAGATCAAACAGTTGATGGCGGTGCCCGAGGATCTCACCACCTTCACCGGGTTGGTGGCGAGAAACATATTGGGCAGGGTGATCAGGTCGCGATCCTCCGACTGAATTTCGGTATGAAACAAGTTGCGCTCGGTGACCTTGCCAAAGAAAGCACCGGCTTCGATAAAATCCCCCGGGCTAAAACTTCTCACCGCCCGCAGCATCAGGCCGGCCATGATGTTGGCGACAAAGGTGGTGCTCGCAAACGCCACCAGCGCGGTGATCACCAACCCCAGCAGGCCAAAGAGCTCGGCCCGCAGGGAGTCGTCGACGGGCAGGCTGAGAATCACGGCGATGGCCGCGGCAATGGACAGGGCGATCATCCCCAGCTGGCTGAGCAGCGGGTGGCGCTCGGCAGTTTTTTTGTTGCGGATCAACTGGCGATCGGCAAACCACAGCACAACCACGGCCAGTGCCAGGGTTGCCAGCAGGGGACCGAGAGAGATAATGCCATCAACAGATATATTCATGCGCCCCAGAGTAGGCCCGGCGATATAACATCGCCTGATTATGCTATATCCTCACCCTTTTATCAGCAGTATTTACCGGCCCCCCCATGAGCAAACGCAAACTCAGCCTCCAGCAGCAGCGCAGGATCGCCTCTTCGCAGCAGCGCGCGCGACCCGGCACCGACAAAACCGAAAGTGATTTCGAGCTGGGAGAGCCGCGACAGGGTCTGGTGATCACCCGCTATGGCAAACAGGCGGACGTGCTGCCCGCGGCTGGCGAACCAGGGGACAGGCCGCAGCGCTGCCACATCCGCGCCAATATCCAGGATGTGGTTACCGGCGACAAGGTGATCTGGCGCGCTGGCGAACCCACCGGGGTGATCGAGGCGGTGCTGCCCAGAACCAGCCTGATGTCCCGCCCCGACTACCGGGGTGTGCTGCGCCCGGTGGCGGCCAACGTCACCCAGATGGGCATTGTTCTTGCTCCAGAGCCCCAGCCCCATCAGAACCTGATCGACCGCTACCTGGTGGCGGCGGAAGAGCTGGGCATCAAACCCCTGTTGATTTTCAACAAGCTGGATCTGCTGGACAACGGCGACGGCAGTATCGAACAGCTCCTGGCCCTGTACCGCCAGCTGGAATACCGAATGGTCAAGGTTTCCGCCGCCCAGGCCCTGGGCTTGGAGCACCTGCGGGAGTGCCTGCGGGGAGAGACCACGGTCCTGGTGGGCCAGTCGGGTGTCGGCAAGTCCTCCCTGCTCAACCGCATCTATCCCGGCGCGAAGGCCATCACCGGGGATCTGTCGAAGATCGCCAAGGGCCGCCACACCACCACCGCCGCCAGCTACTATCTGCTGCCCTCCGGCGGCAGCCTGATCGACTCCCCGGGAATCCGCGAGTTTGGTCTGTGGCATTTGGAGCGGGAACAGATCGCCCGGGGTTTCGCCGAGTTCCGGCCGTTTCTGGGGGGCTGTAAATTCCGCGACTGCCGCCATTTCAACGAACCCGAGTGTGCCATCCTCGGCGCCGTGAGCGAGGGCCGGATAAGCCGCGCCAGGCACCTCAGTTATCAGCAGATCGTCAACGACCTGCTGGGTTAAACTATCGCCCCCCCCAATCGAGGACCCACCACCATGCCCCACCACCACCAGCACCTGATCGAACCCGCGGAGCTGGCCGACCTCACTGGCCCCGTCCTGCTGGTCGACCTGTGCAGCGATCGACAGTATCAGCAGGGCCATATTCCCGGCGCTGTCCATGTCTCTCCCGCAGAACTGGTGGCTGGCCGGCCCCCGGTCCCCGGGCAACTGCCGGACCAGCACCGCCTTGGCGAACTGTTCTCCCGCATCGGTCTCGAGGAAGGCACCACTGTGGTGGTCTACGACGACGAGGGCGGCGGCTGGGCCGGGCGCATGGCCTGGACCCTGGATGTGATCGGCCACCGCAACTGGCGCTACCTGAACGGCGGCCTTCAGGCGTGGCTACTGGAAGGCCGGCCCCTGGAAACCACGCCTGTGACGGCTCGGGCCGCACCCCGTGACATCGAAATCCACAGGGCAGCCATCGCCGAGGCCGAGGAAATCATGGCCCGCCTGGGGGATGGGGAGTTGCTGGTCTGGGATGCCCGCAGTCGCGGCGAGTACGAGGGCAGCAAAGTGGTGGCCAAGCGGGGCGGCCATATCCCCGGCGCCATCCACTGCGAGTGGACGGACCTGATGGACCCCGCCCGGGGCCTGCGCATTCGCGGCGACGCCGCCGCCATCCTCGCCGCCAAGGGGTTGACCCCGGACAAGGAAATCGTCACCCACTGCCAGAGCCACCACCGCTCGGGCTTTACCTATCTGGTGGCGAGAGTCCTCGGCTATCCCCGGATCCGCGCCTATCCCGGCTCCTGGGGAGACTGGGGCAACAGGGCCGACACCCCGGTGGAGTCGGGGCTCTGACATTGACTGCAACAAGACACCGGCAAGGAATTCACTGAATGGCAAATCATCGCGACGAACTTTTTACTGCCCTGCAGCGCCTGCTGCCCCAGCACTGTTGCTCACGCCTGCTGGGCAAGCTGGCGGATAGCGAGCGGCCCTGGTTGAAAAACCGCCTGATTGCCCTTGCCATGGGCCACTACGGCATCGACCTGGCGGAAGCGGAAATCACCGACCCCATGGCCTACCCCTCGTTCAATGCCTTTTTTACCCGCCACTTGCGCGCCGATGCGCGGCTCGTGGATCTGGCGCCTGCCACCCTGGTGGCCCCGGCAGACGGCGCCCTCAGCCAGCTCGGCGCGGTTTCCGAAGGGCGCATTTTCCAGGCCAAGGGCCATTGTTTCAGCGCCGCGTCGCTGCTCGCCTGTAGCGGCGACACCGCCGTCCGCTTCGCGTCCGGCTCCTTTGCCACTGTGTACCTGGCCCCCAGGGACTATCACCGGGTCCATATGCCCTACCCCGGGAAGCTCCTCGAGGCCCACTATATTCCCGGCGCCTTGTTTTCCGTCAACAGCGCCACCACCAGCCAGGTGGACCAATTGTTCGCCCGCAACGAGCGCCTCAGCTGCGTCTTCGCTACGGACCGGGGATTGCTGGCAGTGGTGCTGGTGGGCGCGCTCTTTGTCGCCGGCATCGAGACCGTATGGGAAGAGCGCTATGTGCCCGGCAAAGTGCACCATCGCCACTTTGACGAACCCCTGACATTCGCCAAGGGGGACGAACTGGGAGCCTTTAGATTCGGCTCGACGGTGATTGTGGTCAGCGAGGCCCCCCTCACCTGGGACGCCAGCTACGGCCCCGGGTCAGGGTGCAAAATGGGAGGGGCTTTGGGAGTGTTTGCCTAGAAGCCGGAAAACTGGCCGACAGCGACAACGCCCGCCGGCTCGATGTATGTAGACCTGGATTGAGGCTATTGGGGAAATCGAAATCCCGCCCCCAGAGCAAGGCCTGAAAAAGTCAGCTGAACAACTTGTCCCGCAACCTGGCAAACACCCCGGATTTTCCCGCCTCCTGGGGCTGGCGCATTTCGGCGTGGATATAGGCGGTGGATATGGCATCGAAATCCACATCGTAGGCGGTGGGCTCAAGGTCCCTGGCGATGGCCAGTTTGGGGACGTTCATAACATTGTCGCGGCCGCTCGCCAACAGCTTGCGCCTGGCTTCCTGCTCATCCTTGAGATCGATGAAAAGACAGTTGTTGCCCAGCGAGGGGGTTGCGCGATCCAGCACCGCGACGGTGGGGGACAGCCGCGACTCCGGATCCTGCTCAAGGATGATTCCGAGATCACCCGTGGTCAGTTCCACCATGGTGCCGGTGGGGTACAGGCCGATGGATTGGATAAACTTCACCACCAGATCTTCCTGGAACTCCTTGTCGCGCATGTTGTAGATCAGGCTCACCGCCCGGGAGGGAGCCACCGGGAACTTGGCTTCCCGGGGACTGGAAATGGCGTCGTACTCGGTGGCGATGCCCACGATGCGGGCGTGCAGTGGAATCTTGCTACCCCCTACCCCCTGGGGAAACCCGGAGCCATCGAGGCGTTCACAGTGATAGCGGACCACGGTAATCACCTTGGGATCCACATTGCCCAGGGATCTGAGTATTTCCACGCCGTGGTCGACGAACTTGCGGTACTGGAATTCCTCCTCCGGGGTGCGCTCGAAACTCACCAGCAGCGGGCGGGGAATCTTGATCTTGCCGATATCCTTGAGCAGACCGCCCATGCAGAGCACCGCAATATCGGACTTTGACATACCTGCGTAGCGACCAAACTGGGTGGCCAGCATGGCGGTGCGCAGGGAGTGATCGTAGGTGTGCTGATCCTTGTGGCGCAACCTCAGCAACCAGCTGAAGGCGTCGGGGCAGCGCAGCACACTGGCGACCATTTCGTCCACGGACGCCTGCAGATCATCCAGGTTGGCCAATCTGCCTTTGGCAATCTGCTTGGTAACCAGGGTGAGATTGCCCTTGAGTTCGCGAACGATTTTCTCGGCACGGGCAGCCTCAAGGCGCAGGGGAACCGTCTTCTTATAAACATCCAGGCGCACCTCAATGGGCCTGGGGGGCACCGAGGTCAGCTTGTTGAGATCGGCGCGCTTGGCCTGAAGACTGTAGGCGGGGACCTTGTCGACGTCTTCAGGCTCATCGAGATCCGCCTGGGTGGCGTAAACCTTGGTGCCCGGGGCCGGACTCTTGCCCTTGGTGACATCGATATAGACATAGGTGCTGAAGGACCTGACGGTTTCGATGTCCCTCGGGGTTCTGACGTGGAAGCCCTGCAGGGGAAAGGGTGTCTGGGACCACGGGCGGTCGAGCCTGGAAACAAACATTCCCAGCACCAGGTCTTGCGCTCGAATTTGAACCTGCTTGATACCCATTGATCGCTCGACTCACCCCGGTGCCGGGACGCCAAAATTAACGCATTTAATGAATGCCCAAGCCAATAATATGTATTCGGCCCATGGGTACAACGCGGGCAGCCTCAAAGGTAGATATTGGCGACAGGCGGTACAAACTATGTCGAGGACTGGTGGTATTTGACGGACGAGTGGCGAACCCTGTCGATAAAAACCTTGACCCTGTCCGGGTTGATATCCGGGGTGATGCCGTGTCCGAGATTGAACACATGGCCGGAACCGGAACCATACTCCGCCAGGATGGTGTCCACTTCCCGTTCGATGACCGCTGGCGATGCCCGCAGCAGAGCTGGATCCATATTGCCCTGGAGCGCGACCCTGCCCCCGACTCGCTGCCGCGCCTCGGCCAGAGGCGTGGTCCAGTCGAGACCCGCGGCGCTGCACCCGGTGTCGGCAATGGCTTCCAGCCACTGGCCGCCACCCTTGGTGAAGAGGATCACCGGCACCTGGCGACCCTCTGCCTCCCTGGTAAGCCCGGCGACGATTTTCGCCATATAGGCCAGGGAGAACTCCCGATAGGCTCGGTGGCTGAGGGCGCCGCCCCAGGTGTCGAAGATCTGCACCGCCTGGGCACCGGCGGCGATCTGGGCGTTGAGGTAGTCGATTACCGAGAGGCTGAGTTTTTCCAGCAACTGGTGCAGGAGCTCGGGACTGTTGTAGAGCCAGTCCTTACTCTTGGTGAAATCCCTGTTGCTACCCCCTTCGATCATATAGGTGGCAAGGGTCCAGGGGCTGCCGGAAAAGCCGATCAGGGGCACTGAGTTGTTGAGCTCGCGACGGATCATTCTCACCGCGTCGGTGACATAGGGCAGATCCCGCAGGGTGTCGATCACGGGCAGTGCGGCGACACTTTGCTCATCGCTCAGCGGCTTGCGAAACCTGGGACCCTCACCCTCGGCAAAATAGAGTCCAAGGCCCATGGCGTCGGGAATGGTGAGAATATCGGAGAACAGGATCGCCGCATCCAGGGCGTAGCGGCGCAGGGGCTGCAAGGTGACCTCACAGGCCAACTCGGTATTCATGCACAGGGACATGAAATCCCCAGCCTTGGCTCTGGTGGCGCGGTATTCCGGCAGATAGCGTCCGGCCTGGCGCATCATCCAGACCGGGGTGTAGTCCACGGGCTGGCGGGCCAGGGCGCGGAGGAAGGTGTCGTTTTTGAGTTGACTCATGTGTTGTCCATGGTATGTCCGTCAGCCCCCGGCTCCCGCTTCAGCTTTTGGGTGACAGCTGAGGCCGGAGATGGGAGCTGGGATGGGTTTGGCGCGCCGGGTCAGACATCCAGATAATCGAGAATGCCCTCGGCGGCTTGACGGCCTTCCCAGATGGCGGTGACCACCAGGTCCGAGCCTCTCACCATGTCGCCGCCGGCAAAGATCTTGGGGTTGGTGGTCTGAAACTTGAATTGCTGCTGTTCCGGAGCGATCACCCCGTCCCAGTCGTTGAGCTCGACGGACTGGGGGGCGAGCCATGGCGGGGGGCTGGGCCGGAAACCAAAGGCCACCAGCACGATGTCCGCCGGCAGCACCTCTTCGCTGCCGGGCACCACCTCCGGCCGCCGGCGCCCCTTGTCATCCGCTTCACCGAGGCGGGTCTGCACCACCTTGATCCCCTCCACCCGACCGTTGCCGACGATTTCCACCGGCTGGCGATTGAACAGGAACTGGACACCCTCCTCCCGGGCATTCTGCACCTCCTTGCGGGAGCCGGGCATGTTCTCCTCGTCGCGGCGGTAGACACAGGTTACCGAGGTCGCCCCCTGGCGAATGGACGTCCGGTTGCAGTCCATGGCGGTATCGCCGCCACCCAGCACCACCACCCGCTGGCCCGCCACGCTGATAAAATCCCCGGCGTCCTTTTCCCAGCCCTGGTTGCGATTGACGTTGGCCACCAGGTAGGGCAAGGCGTCGTGAACGCCCTCCAGGTCTTCGCCGGGAAAGCCCCCCTTCATGTAGGTGTAGGTACCCATGGCCAGGAATACGGCGTCATAATCCGCCATCAGTTCATCGATGGTGATATCCGTGCCCACCTCGCAATTGAGCCTGAATTCGATACCCATCTCTTCAAACACTTCCCGGCGCTTGCGCATCACGGATTTTTCCAGCTTGAATTCGGGAATGCCGAAGGTCAACAGCCCGCCAATCTCCGGGTAGCGGTCAAACACCACGGACTTGACCCCCGCCCTGGCGAGAATATCGGCACAGCCGAGGCCGGCGGGCCCGGCGCCAATGACGGCCACTTTTTTATCGGTCCACACCACCTTCGACAGGTCCGGCTTCCAGCCCATGGCGAAGGCGGTATCGGTAATATACTTTTCGACACTGCCAATGGTGACCGCGCCAAAACCATCGTTGAGGGTGCAGGCACCCTCGCAGAGACGATCCTGGGGACACACCCGGCCACAGACTTCGGGCAGGGTATTGGTCTGGTGGCAGAGCTCCACCGCCTCGATAATATTGCCCTCTGACGCCAGCTTCAGCCAGTTGGGAATATAGTTGTGCACCGGGCACTTCCACTCGCAGTAGGGATTGCCGCAGTCCAGGCAGCGATGGGCCTGGCTGGCGGCCTGCTTGGGCTTGTAGGGCTCGTAGATTTCCACAAATTCGGCGCGGCGGGCATCGATGGCCTTTTTGTGGGGATCCTGCCTGTCAACCTCAATAAACTGGAAGTTGTTATTCAAACGATCGGACATAACATCATCTCTCTGCGATTTACTGAGGTGCGGCGACAGTGGTTTCCAGAAGACTGGCCAGGGACGCGGCCTTGGGCTTGACCAGCCAGAACTTGCGCACATAGTCCTCAAAGTTGTCGAGAATCTCGGACCCCCAATGGCTGCTGGTGTTGTCGACAAACTCCCGAATCAGCGCCCGCAGGTGGTGGCGGTAGGCCTCGACATTTTCCCGGGTGACCCGCTGCAACTCCACCAGTTCCATATTGACCTTGTCGGAAAAGCTGCGATCCATATCGAGCACATAGGCGAAGCCACCGGTCATGCCGGCACCAAAGTTGTAGCCTGTGTCCCCCAACACCACCACCACCCCGCCGGTCATGTACTCACAGCAGTGGTCGCCAGCACCCTCGACCACCCCGATGGCGCCGGAGTTGCGCACGCCGAAGCGCTCGCCAGTGCGTCCCGAGGCAAACAGCTTGCCACCGGTGGCGCCATAGAGGCAGGTATTGCCCACGATGGGGGTGTCCTGGGTTTTGAAGGTGCTGTGCCTGGGCGGACGGATTACGATCTTGCCTCCGGCCATGCCCTTGCCGACATAGTCGTTGGCGTCGCCGGTCAAGTAAATCTCCAGGCCGCCCGCATTCCACACGCCGAGGGACTGGCCGGCCACACCCTCCAGCCTGAGCTTGACGGGCTTGTTGGCCATCCCCTGGTTGCCGTGACGGCGGGCGATCTCCCCGCTCAGGCGGGCGCCGATGGAGCGGTCGCAATTGGACACCCGGTAGTGGAACTCCCCACCACCCAGGGTTTCGATGCTCGGCAGGATGTCGGCAACCATGCGCTCCGCCAGCAAACCCTTGTCGAAGGGCTCATTTTTGCCCCGGGTACAGAACTGGGGCTTGTCCGCCAGAAAGTCGTCGGTGTGGACAATGGGCTTCAAATCCAGCTTCTGCTGCTTGGCGGTGGTTCCCGGCAGAATCTCCAGCAGGTCCACCCGGCCGATCAGCTCCTCGAGGCTGCGCACCCCCAGCTGGGCCAGCCACTCCCGGGTTTCCATGGCCACAAAGCGGAAGAAATTGACCGCCATTTCCACGGTGCCCGCGTAGTGGTCCTTCCTCAGGGTGGCATCCTGGGTGGCGACGCCGGTGGCGCAGTTGTTGAGGTGACAGATGCGCAGATACTTGCAGCCCAGGGCCACCATGGGCGCGGTGCCAAAGCCGAAACTTTCGGCGCCGAGAATAGCGGCCTTGATCACATCCAGGCCGGTTTTGAGACCGCCGTCGGTCTGTACCCGCACCTTGTCCCGCAGCTGGTTGGCGCGCAGGGTCTGATGGGTTTCGGCAAGCCCCAATTCCCAGGGAGAACCGGCGTAGCGGATGGAGGTCAGGGGGCTGGCGGCGGTACCGCCGTCATAGCCGGAGATGGTAATCAGATCGGCATAGGCCTTGGCGACGCCGGCGGCAATGGTGCCAACCCCTGGCCTGGACACCAGCTTGACCGAAATCAGCGCCTGGGGATTGACCTGCTTGAGGTCGAAAATCAGCTGGGCCAGATCCTCGATGGAATAGATGTCGTGATGCGGCGGCGGCGAGATCAGGGTTGCCCGGGGCACCGAG
>CAZWUP010000057.1:0-12870 GCA_964637045.1 uncultured Porticoccaceae bacterium
GATCGAGTTTGCCCGCAACGTGGTGGGCCTCGCCGGCGCCAACAGCACCGAATTCGACCGCCTGGCGCCCCACCCGGTGATCGGCCTGATCACCGAGTGGATCGACGAGGACGGGCGCACCGAGATTCGCTCCGAAGCCTCCGACCTGGGGGGCACCATGCGCCTCGGTGCCCAGGCGGCCATCCTCGAGCCCGGTTCCCGGGCGCGGGAGATCTACGGCGCCGACACCATCACCGAGCGTCACCGCCATCGCTACGAGGTCAACGCCCACTATATTCCCCAGCTCCAAGAGCACGGCCTCAAGATCGGCGGCTGGTCGGCGGCCAACCACCTGGTGGAGACCATAGAGCTCCCCGGCCACCCCTGGTTTTTTGCCTGCCAGTTTCACCCGGAGTTCACCTCCACCCCCAGGTCCGGCCACCCCTTGTTCACCGGTTTCGTCGACGCCGCCCTGGCCTTTGCCGCCCGGCACCCCGCGGGGGTTGCCCTGTGAGCGGGCCGGGCCGGGAGGTCGCCCTGGGGGCAATTCGCTTTGCCAACCACAGACCCTTTGTGCTGATTGGCGGCATGAATGTGCTGGAATCCCGCAGCCTGGCCCTGGAAATTGCCGGGGAGTACGCCAGGGTCACCGCCGAGCTGGGCATTCCCTATGTGTTCAAGGCCTCCTTCGACAAGGCCAACCGCTCCTCCATGCACTCCTATCGCGGCCCGGGGCTGGAGGAGGGGTTGCGCATCCTCGACGAGGTGCGCACCACCTTCAAGGTGCCGGTGATCACCGATATTCACGAAATCTGGCAGGCCAAGCCGGTGGCGGAGGTGTGTGACATAATCCAGCTGCCAGCCTTTCTCGCCCGCCAGACCGACCTGGTGGCGGCCATGGCCGCTACCGACGCCGTTATCCATATCAAGAAGCCCCAGTTTATGAGTCCCTCCCAGGTGGCCCACCTGGTGGAAAAGTTTCGCGAGTGCGGCAACGACAAGCTGCTGCTCTGTGAGCGCGGGGTCAACTTCGGCTACGACAACCTGGTGGTGGATATGCTGGGGTTTGCGGTGATGAAGCAGGCCAGCGGCGGGGTGCCCCTGACCTTCGACGTGACCCACGCCCTGCAGTGTCGGGACCCCATGGGGGCCGCCTCCGGCGGCCGCCGCGGCCAGGTCACCGAGCTGGCCCGGGCGGGCATGGCGGTGGGCCTGGCGGGGCTCTTCCTCGAGGCCCACCCCAACCCCGCCAAGGCCCTGTGCGATGGCCCCAGCGCCCTCCCGCTGGACAAACTGAAGCCCTTTTTGCAGCAAGTGAAAGCGGTCGACGACCTGGTGAAATCACTTCCCGAGCTGGATACCCGCTAACCTCCCCCCACCCTTCAGTAGCTGCCTGGGTGGCGCTGCCGAGGCGGCGCCGGGGTGCACATATTGAACAACTGGAGAACTGACCAATGAGCAAGATTGCAGACATTCGCGCCTACGAGGTGCTGGACTCCCGGGGCAACCCCACGGTCAACGCCGACGTCATACTCGACAGCGGTGAAGTGGGCAGCGCCTGTGCCCCCTCCGGGGCGTCCACCGGCTCCCGGGAAGCGCTGGAGCTGCGGGACGGCGACAAGTCCCGCTACCTGGGCAAGGGGGTGCGCAAGGCGGTGGGCAATATCAACACCCGCATTCGCGAGCTGCTGCTGGGCAAGGACGCGGCCGATCAGCGGGAGCTGGACCGCCTGATGATCGAAGCCGACGGCACCGACAACAAGTCGGTGTTGGGGGCCAACGCCATTCTCGCGGTGTCCCTGGCCGCCGCCAAGGCCGCGGCCCAGGCCAAGAAAGTCCCCCTCTACGCCCACATCGCCGACATCAACGGCACCCCCGGCCAGTACAGCATGCCGGTGCCGATGATGAATATCCTCAACGGCGGCGAACACGCCGACAACAATGTGGACATTCAGGAATTCATGGTCCAGCCGGTGGCGGTCACCTCCTTTGCCGAGGCCCTGCGGGTGGGGGCCGAGATCTTCCACGCCCTGAAGAAAGTGCTCCGCGACCGCGGCCTCAGCACCTCGGTGGGGGACGAGGGTGGTTTTGCCCCCAATTTGTCCTCCAATGCCGAGGCCCTGGCGGTGATCAAGGAGGCGGTGGAAGCCGCCGGCTATGTGCTGGGCAAGGATGTCACCCTGGCCCTGGACTGCGCCGCCTCCGAGTTCTACCGGGACGGCAAGTACAACCTGTCCGGCGAGGGCAAGGTCTACAGCTCCGAGGGCTTTACCGATTTTCTCGCCAGCCTGTGCGACCAGTACCCCATTATCTCCATCGAGGACGGCCTGGACGAATCCGACTGGGGGGGCTGGAAGTACCAGACCGATCAATTGGGCAAGCGCATCCAGCTGGTGGGGGACGACCTCTTTGTCACCAATACCAAAATCCTCCAGGAGGGGATCGACAAGGGCATTGCCAACGCCATCCTTATCAAGTTCAACCAGATCGGCTCCCTGTCGGAGACCCTGGACGCCATCAAAATGGCCAAGGATGCGGGTTACACCGTGGTGATCTCCCACCGCTCCGGCGAGACCGAGGACACCACCATCGCCGACCTGGCAGTGGCCACCGCCGCCGGCCAGATCAAGACCGGCTCCCTGTGCCGCTCCGACCGCGTAGCCAAGTACAACCGGCTGCTGCGCATCGAGGCGGAACTGGACGGCACCGCCCCCTACCGGGGGCTGGCGGAGTTCAAGCGTTAACCCTGCCTTCCGGGTACCACAAGGGGTGGCGAGCCACCCCTTTTCTTTTGGTGCCGGTTGCGGCTTATACTGTGCTGCAAAATCAGAACTAGACCTATGCGCTGGCTGCTATTTGCCCTGATCTTTATGTTGCTCGTGTTCCAATACCGCTTGTGGTTTGGCGAGGGCAGCTTTGCCCAGCAGGTGGAGCTGACCCGCAAGGTGGCCCAGCAGCAGGGGCGCAACGAGCGCCTCGCGGAGCGCAACCGCATTCTCGCCGAAGAGGTGGAGGGCCTGCGCACCGACCCCGGCGCCATTGAAGAGCGGGCGCGCACCGACCTGGGGATGATCCGCAGCGACGAAACCTTTTTTCTGGTGCTGGACAAGCGCCGCCCCCTGAAGGCGCCGGCGCCAGAGCCCCTGGAACCCCTTCGAGAGGGTGAGGAAGAGGCCAGGGAAGTGATTCCCGAGGGGCTGTTCGAGCAATGAAGATCTGGTTCGTGGTCCCCGCCGCCGGCAGCGGGCGACGCCTGGGTGGCGACATTCCCAAACAGTATCTCGCCCTGGCGGGCAAGCGGGTGGTGGAACACACCCTGGAGCGCCTGCTGACCCTGGCGCCGGCGGGTGCCGTGGTGGCGGTGAGCGCCGGCGACACCCTCTGGCCAACCCTGGCCATCAGCCGCCACCCCCTGGTGCGAACCGCCGCGGGCGGTGCCGAACGCGCGGACTCCGTGGCCAATGCCCTGGCCCTGTTGGCGGGGGAGGCCGCCGGGGATGACTGGGTGCTGGTCCACGATGTGGCCCGGCCCTGTGTTCGGGTGGCGGATATTGAGCTGCTGATCCAGCGCCTGGAAAACTCCCCGGTGGGGGGCATCCTGGCGGCGCCGGTGAGCGATACCCTGAAGCGGGTGTCGGCCACCAGGGCCATCGAAGGCACCGAGGACAGATCCCGGCTGTGGGCAGCCATGACCCCCCAGATGTTCAGGTACGGCCTGCTCACCCGGGCCCTGGCGGCGGCCCTGGACCAGGGGTCAAAGCCCACCGACGAAGCCATGGCGGTGGAGTTGCTGGGCTATAGCCCCCTGGTGGTGGAAGGCCACCGGGACAATATCAAGATCACCCGCCGCGAGGACCTGGCCATCGCCGAAACCATACTCCACTGGCAGCAGCGCCAGCGAACAACCTCGGGGGTGGCGGAATGAGTGTGCGTATCGGTCACGGTTACGACGTCCACGCCTTTGGCCCGGGGGATGCCATTGTCATTGGCGGCGCCACCCTGGCCCACCGCCGGGGGCTGGTGGCCCACTCCGACGGCGATGTCTTGATCCACGCCCTCTGTGACGCCCTGCTGGGGGCTGCCGGACTGGGGGATATCGGCCGCCACTTCCCCGATAGCGACCCCCGGTTTCGGGGTATCGACAGCCGCGAGCTGTTGCGCCGGGTGGTGGCCTTGCTGGCCGCCGGGGGCTGGCAACTGGGCAACGCCGATATGACCATCGTCGCCCAGGCGCCGAAGATGGCCCCCCATATTCCCGCCATGGTGGCCAACCTGGCGGCGGACACCGGGGTCGCGGCGGGGCAGCTCAATATCAAGGCCACCACCACCGAGGGCCTGGGTTTCACCGGGAGAGAAGAGGGGATTGCCTGTTACGCGGTGGTGTTACTTGTAGCGATAAGCGGCTCGTAAGGATTTCTGATTATTTGTCATTGCGCGTCGCGCAGCGACGCGGCAATCCCCTGCCACCAGATTGCTTCGCTTCACCCCTCGCTGCACTCGGGGTTTGCTCGCAATGACAAATAATCAGAGATTCTGTAACCCGTCTCCCGCAACGCAGCCACTCAAAACCGCGAATAGCCGCCGTCGATCAAGATCGCATCCCCGGTGTGGAATTTGCTCGCCTCACTGGCCAGGTACACCGCGATACCGCCGAAGTCATCGGGCTGGCCCCAGCGGCGCTGGGGAACCCGGGAGATCACATTGGCGTTGAACTTGTCGTTGTCCTGGAGCACTCCGGTGAGGTCGGACGCCGTCCAGCCCGCCAGCAGGGCGTTGGCGCGGATGCCGTGGCGGGCGAATTCCACGGCGATGCCGTTGGTCACCCCCACCACCGCCATCTTGGTGGCGGTGTAGTGCTGGTTGCCGGCGGCGCCAAAATTATAATTCATGCTCGAGGTGGCCACGATGGAGCCGCCGGGGTCGCCGTCCTTGGCCCGCGCCACCATATGGCGACAGGCCTCCCGCATGGTCCACACCGCGCCGTCCAGGTTGACCGCCATCACCCGGCGGTAGGCGTCCCCCTCCAGGTCGAGGAAGGAGCGCACCGGCAGCGACAGTCCGGCGTTGGCAAAACAGGCGTCCAGGCGGCCCAGGGTGGCGATGGTGTCGGCCATGGCGGCCACCACCTCGGCCTCGTTGGCGACATCCACCAGGCGGGCTTCCACCCGGGTGCCGTGGGTCCTGAGGGCCTCCAGGGCGCGCTCGTTCTTGGCGGGGTTGGTGCCCCAGATCATCACATCGGCCCCCGCCTGGGCCAGGCCCTCGGCCATGCCGATGCCGATGCCGCTGTTGCCCCCGGTGACCAGGGCAACCTTGCCCTGGAGATCAAACGCTTGGTACATAGGAGTATCCCAAAATTGCTGCGGTGAATTGAGTCCTGGACTCAGGCGCTGGCGGCCTGGGTCGGTGTGCAGGCGAGCATCTCCTTGATCAGGGCCACCCGCTCGTCGGCGTGGCGATCGCGATGCTCGAGAGCCTCCACCATCTCCAGGCGGGTGCGCAGGCCGATACCGTTGGCGATCTGCACCGCCAGCCCGGGTCGCGCATTGAGCTCGAGGATCATCGGTCCCCGGTGCTCGTCGATCACGAAATCACAGCCGATGTAGCCCAGCCCGGTCATGTCGTAGCAGCGGGCCGACAACTGGAGAATTTCGTCCCAGTCGGGGATCTGGAGGTCGGAAAAGTCCTTCTCGGTATCCGGGTGGCGGTCCACCAGGTAGTCCTTCTGCACGGCGCGGATGGCCCTGCCGCTGCAGATATCCAGGCCCACGCCGACCGCCCCCTGGTGGAGGTTGGCCTTGCCGTCCGACAACCGGGTGGGGCAGCGCATCATCGCCATCACCGGAAAGCCGCGGAACACGATCACGCGGATATCCGGCAGGCCCTCGAAGCTGTAGTTGAGGAGATAGGGCAGGCCCCGGATCAGGGACTCGATCACCGCCGTGTCCGGGCGCCCGCCAAGGCTGTAGACGCCACTGAGGATATTGGAGATATCGTGGCGGATATCCGCCAGGCTGAGGGGCTTGCCGCTGGGTTTCAGGTAGTTGTCCCCATCGCGGCCGGAAATGATGATGATGCCCTTGCCGCCGCTGCCCCGCAGGGGTTTCACGGCAAAGCCGTCGAGGGGGGAGAGCAGGTCGCCGAGGTTGACCAGGTCGCCGGTGTAGCGCACCACGCCAAACAGGTCGGGCACCCGGATGCCGAATTTTTTCGCCGCCTCCTTGGTCTGCAGCTTGTCGTCCACCAGGGGGAACAGATGGCGGGGATTGTAGCGGGCGATGTAGGCCACGTTCCTGGCATTCATGCCCAGGACACCCTTTTTTTTCAGTTTGGCGATGGTGTCGAAGAACATCATTTATCAATCAGGAAGCGAAAGCGTTTCAGTTCGGACAGCCGGTAGCCGGTGTACTGGCCCAGCACCAGAATAATGCCCAGTTCAATCAGCAGGATTTCCGGGAAGTTGTAGGTGAGGTGCTCGACGTACCTGTTGGTCATCACCAGGTAGGCCACGATGGCCACGATCAGACTGCCGCCCCCCTGGCGCACCACCTCCTTGGGCCCGTCCTCCTCCCACACGATGGACATCCGCTCGATGGTCCAGGCGATGATGATCATGGGGAAGAAGGTCACCGTCATCAGTTGGTCGAGGCCCATCTTGTAGCTGAAGATGCTGAACCCCGCCATCAGGATCACCACCGCGATCACCACCGCCGCCAGTCGCGCCACCATCAGCAGGTCCAGCTTGCTCAGGTAAGAGCGGATCCACAGCCCGGCGGCCACCAGAGTGACCAGGATGATGATGCCAGGGAGCAGCTGGGTCTGGATAAAGGCCAGGGCGATAAGCACTGGCATAAAGGTGCCCGATGTCTTGAGGCCCACCAGGATGCGGAATATCACCACCACCAGGGCGCCGATGGGCACCAGCAGCAGCAGCTTGAAAATGGTCTGTTTGTCGATGGGCAGGCTGTAGATATTGAAGTCCACCAGGGCGGCATTGCCGGAGGTGGCTTCCTGGAGGGCAACCGCCTTGGCGGAAATGTCGTTGGCCAGCACCGAGAAGCGCACCCGGGAGTTGTAGCCCCCCACCACATCCAGCATGGAGCGGCCGCCCCGCTGCCACATAAAGAAGTTTTCCGGCACCCCCTGGCTGGCGCTGCGGGGGTCGAACACCAGCCACTGGCTGCCGTCGTGGATCTCCACCAGCTCGTCGGCCTTCTGGTTGTAGTGGCGGTTCTGCAGGTAGATGCCGCGCACCATGCGCGCGGTTATGCCGGCCTCGGCCAGCAGCTTGAGGGCCAGTTGGGCGGTGCTCTGGCCGCCGCTGGTCTGCTGCAGCAGGAGGGCGTCCTGGGAGGCGGACTGGCCGCTCATCATTTTCAGCAACTGCAGGGTAAAGCTGCCGGGATCGGCGGACAGCTCCCTGGCGCTGCGGATCAGGCTCTCGGCGGCGACCTTTTCCACCTGGGTCCACACCGGCTGGACGATCTCCTCGTCGAGGGGGGAGTCCGCGGGGAGCACCTTTTCCAGCTTTTCAGTGACTTCCAGCTTGTAATACAGGGTCTGGGGGCCGCGCACCGTGTTGCGGGTCCAGGACGCGCGGCGGTGGTCGCCGTCCTGCATATTGAAACCATAGCCCGCAGAGGCGAACACCTCGTCGAGAATGCTGAACTGCTGCTGGGTCTCCGGCAGGGCCAGGTTGACGGTGACCGGGTCGCCGATGGCGTCGAAGTTGATCTTGGCCTCGACGCTCCACACCTTGCGCTCGGTGTTGGGCAGCAGGGGAAAGTGGAGCACCGAGGCCTTGTAAATGGTCAGACACAGACCGGTAAACGCAAACAGGATAGCGAAAAGATAAACCTGCCCCTTGGGTGACATATTTTGACCTGTGACTGTATTGAATGGTTATTTTGCGATCAGTTCCTGGCCCACATCGACAATGGCGGTGTTGCGCAGAAAATTCCTGCCAATCAGCACCGGGTACTCCATGTCGGAGCGGTCATTCAGGGAGAACTCCACCTGCTGGCTGATGGAGCCAATGGTCATCGCCATGCTTACCACCAGGCGCCGTGAGTACTCGTCCAGGTCCACCTGGCGCACCCGCACCCGGCGCACCACCTCCCGCTCCACGGTGATGGGCTCGCCGTCGGGGTTGTCCATGTCGAAGCGCACCCAGTTCTGGCCGTCGCGCTCGAAGCGCACAATATTGGTGGCGTGAACCGAGGTGCCGGTGGCGCCGGTATCGATCCGGGCCTTGTAGGAAACCCCGGGGGGGTCGAGGGTGACCAGTTCGACCTCACCCAGCAGGATTTTTCCGTCCAGCCGGCTTTCCGGGCATTTGGGGCAGGGTTTCTGCTTGGGGGGCGGCGGGCAGGCGGGGATTGCCACGGGTTCGGGTTCCGGGCACTGCAGAATAACCGGGGGTTCAGGTTCGGGAGCGACCACCACGGGTTCCGGTTGCGGCTCCACCGCCTGGGGGGCGCTGGCGGCGGCATCCACCTGGGGCTGGGAGGGGGGTGATTGGCAGGCGGCGAGCAACAGCAGAGCTGCCGTCAAGGTGCCTGCCCTGAGCAAAGTGATGAAGTGGTTGCGGTCGTCCGCTGCGTTGCTCATGGTTGCCTGATTTGTCCCCCGACGATGTATTCCCGTTATTTTCCCGGATAATGATAATGTGTAGGCAATGACATTGAAAGGAAGTCTTTGTGTTCTTCGCTACCCCCAACCCCCACGAGAGCCCAGCAGTGACAGAATCCGCTCCAGACACAGGCCCACAGAACCCCGAATTTTCCCTGACTTTTCCCTACAGCCTGGGCTGCCCGCCGGTCAGCGCCGGATTTCGCAGCCAGCTGGAGGACTTCCAGGTGGTGGAGGACCTGGGCTTTGCCCCCGCCGGCAGCGGCGAGCACCTGCTGCTGCAGATCCGCAAGCGCAATGAGAACACCCGCTGGGTCGCCCGCCTGCTGGGGGAACACTACGGCATCCCGGAACTCGGCGTCGGCTACTGCGGCCTCAAGGACCGGCGGGCAGTGACCACCCAGTGGTTCAGTGTTCAGCTACCCGGCGCCGACACCCCGGCGCCCCCCAGCCTGCCCGGCTGCGAGCTCCTCGCCAGCGCTCGCCACCCCAAAAAGCTCCGGCCCGGCATGCACCGCGGCAACGACTTTGCCATTGTGCTGCGGGTCGACCCGGAAGGGGTCGCCGACGTTCAGCAGCGCCTCGAAGCCGTTGCCCGCCAGGGGGTGCCCAACTATTTCGGCGAGCAGCGCTTTGGCCGGGACGGCAACAATTTGCGCGAAGTGGCGCGCATCGTCGGCTCCCGGCAGCCCAGGTTCAAGGGCCAGCGGGGCGGCCTCTACCTGTCCGCGGCCCGGGCCTGGCTGTTCAACCTGGTGCTGGGGGAGCGGGTTCGCCAGCAGCTCTGGACGGAGGTGGCGGATGGCCCCCTGTGGGGCCGGGGAAGGTCCGCCGCCAGCGAGACCCTGGCGCGGGACGAGGCCGAGATCCTCGCCCCCTGGGCACCCTGGTGCCTGGCCCTGGAGCACAGCGGTCTCAAGCAGGAGCGCCGCCCCCTGGTGCTGGCGCCGCAAAATTTTGTCTGGCACTGGCAGGGCTCCGATCTGCACCTGGCCTTCAGCCTGCCGCCGGGCACCTTTGCCACCTCGCTGCTGCGGGAGCTGGCGCAATTGCAGGCCCCGCCAATTCCCCATCAGCCAGCCCTCTGACATGGCCGCCAAGCCGTGTCGCGCCGGGCCCCGCGTCCCCGCCCATCAAGCCCCATGTGGTATAGTTGCCGTCGACAAAAAATCAGGAGGGGAATGCTGGTGAATCCCGTTGATCTCAGCGGTAGTGGAATGACATCTCAACGGGCGCGGGAGCGATTGCTTCAAAGCCTCCAGGATCAGGGAATCGACAACCAGGCCGTTCTGGACGCCATGCGCAAGGTGCCCCGGCATATTTTTCTCGACGAGGCCCTGGCCCACCGGGCCTATGAGAATACCGCGCTGCCCATCGGCCATTCCCAGACCATTTCCCAACCCTATATCGTGGCCCTGATGACCCAGCTGGTGCTGGCCTGGGGGCCGCGCCACAAGGTGCTGGAAGTCGGCACCGGCTCCGGCTACCAGGCCGCGGTACTGGCCCATCTGGTGACCAAGGTGTACACCGTCGAGCGCATCAAACCCCTGCTGGTAAAGGCGCGGGAGCGCTTTCGCCAGCTCGGCTTGCGCAATATCATCAGCGGTCACTCCGACGGCGGCGAAGGCTGGGCGCAGTACGCGCCCTACGACGCCATCATCGGCACCGCCGCCCCCCAGCAGGTGCCGGAGCAGCTGCTCCACCAGCTGGCCGCCAACGGCATCCTGGTGATTCCCGTGGGTGCCGAGGGCGCCCAGGAATTGCGGGTGATCCAGCGCATGGGGGACACCAATAATTTTGAGGAAGAAGTGATCACCAAAGTCAGATTCGTACCCCTGGTGAGCGGTGTCCTGAGATGACCGACGAGGCGGCGGCGAAGCGCAACCTGCCCCTGCTGTTTGCCAAGGGTATGGCGATGGGCGCCGCGGATGTGGTGCCCGGCGTATCCGGGGGCACCATCGCCTTTATCAGCGGGATCTACGACGAGTTGCTGGACGCCATCAAGGGCATCAATCTCACCGCCCTGCGGGTGCTGTTCAGTGCCGGGCCGGCCCGCTTCTGGCGGCAGATCAACGGCACCTTTCTGCTGGTGCTGGGGGCGGGAATCCTGGCCAGTGTGCTGTCCCTCGCCAAGCTGGTTAGCCACCTGCTGGCCACCGAGCCGCTGCTGATCTGGTCGTTCTTTTTCGGCCTGGTGCTGGCCTCGGTGATCTACATGGTCCGCGACCAGCGCCACTGGCGCACCCCCCAGCTCCTCGCCCTGGCCCTTGGGGCGGCGGTGGCGCTGGCTATCGCCTTTGCCCCGCCGCTGGCAGTTGCCGCCACTCCGGTGGCGGTTTTTGGCGCGGGAATGCTGGCCATCTGCGCGATGATCCTGCCCGGCATCTCCGGGAGCTTTATTCTGTTGTTGATCGGCATGTACCCGGTGATCATCAATGCCGTCAGCGAACTCGACCTTGCCGTGCTGGCCCTGTTTGGCGCCGGCGCGGCGGTTGGCCTGGCGGCCTTCTCCCGGGTGCTGTCCTGGCTGTTGCACCGTTTTCGCGCCACCACCCTGGCGCTGCTGATCGGCTTTTTGCTCGGCTCCCTGCCGGTGGTCTGGCCGTGGCAGACGGCGGCTCTGGCGGCGGGGTCACAGCCTGGGGTCAGGCAGCTGATGCTCCCCGGCCAGTACCAGGAGTTGCTGGGTAACCCCCAGTTGCTCCCCTCCCTGGCACTGATGGCCGTGGGTTTGGCGGTGGTGCTGGGGCTGGAATACGGCGGCAGTTTTCTCGCCAGGAAGCGACGCTAGGTGGCTGTGGTGGCAAAGGCGGGACGGGTATTGGGGGGCTTGCTGCTGGCGGCGGCGCTGGCGGCCTGCCAGGCCCCGACCCGGGCGCCCGTCAGCGAGCTGGGTCAGCCCCCCAGCAACAAGATTCTCACCCACATCGTCTCCCGGGGGGAAACCCTGTACGCCATCGCCTGGCGCTATGAGCTGGATTTTCAGCAGCTCGCCGCGGCCAATGGCATCGCCTCTCCCTATCCCCTGCAGCCCGGTCAGCGCCTGACCCTGGATGTCACCAGGCCGTCGCCGGCGGGGGCTACTGTGGCATCCGCCCCCGGGAGTTACGGGGCGTCGGCGCCGCCCCCCGGCCGGGTGCGCACGGCGCCGGTGGACTCCGCCCCCGGCATCGTGGTGTCCCCTTCCCCCGACACCTCCTGGCAGGGGTCGACGGCGCCCCCGGCCCCCGCTCCCCAGGCCGCCATCCCCGAGCCCTCGCCAGCCCTTCCCGCCCCCGGGCCACAGCAGCCGGCGCCGCCCGCCGCCGGCGCCACGGCCCCCGAGCCACCCCTGCCCGCCGGGAACTGGTCCTGGCAGTGGCCGGCCCGCGGCCAGGTCAGCCGGGAGTACGATGCCGACAACGTCTTCAAGGGCATCAGCATCGCCACCCCGGCGGGCACCCAGGTGGCCGCCGCGGCCCCCGGCACCGTGGTCTACTCCGGCGAGGGGCTGCGGGGCTACGGCAAGCTGATTATTGTCAAACACAGCGACAAGTACCTCAGCGCCTACGCCCACAACAAAGCCCTGCTGGTGCGGGAGAACGACACCGTGACCCAGGGGCAGAATATTGCCGTGGCGGGCACCGACGCCAGCAACCGCAACCGCCTGTACTTTGAAATCCGTGAAAACGGCAAGCCGGTGGACCCCCTCAAATTGTTGCCGCAGTAATGGCAGCTCCGCGATAACTCGTGGTAGAGTTTGTCGGGCCACGGAAGTAACAGTCAGGAGCCTTTGCATGACAGGTATCGATAGCGAGGACCCCGTCGAGGACGAGATCGAAAGCCTTTCCCTCGACCCCGACGAGCCGGTAGAGGAAGTCGACGAGATCGAAAAAATTATCGAAGAATCCCCCCACGCTTTCGACAATGTCACCGCGGACGCCACCAATATCTATCTCCGCGAGATAGGCTTTGCGCCGCTGCTCAGCGCCGAGGAGGAAATCCACTTCGGCCGCCTGGTGCAGAAGGGCGACCCCAAGGCCCGCAACCGGATGATCGAAAGCAACCTGCGGCTGGTGGTAAAGATCTCCCGCCGCTACGTCAACCGGGGCCTGGCTCTGCTGGATGTGATCGAGGAGGGCAACCTGGGGTTGATGCGGGCGGTGGAAAAGTTCGACCCCGAGTTGGGCTACCGCTTTTCCACCTATGCCACCTGGTGGATCAAGCAGACCATCGAGCGGGCGATCATGAACCAGACCCGCACCATCCGCCTGCCCATCC
>CAZWUP010000058.1:0-12836 GCA_964637045.1 uncultured Porticoccaceae bacterium
ACGCCACCTTCTTTCAGGTGGCCGGATTTGCCGGCTTCGCCGGGCAAACAAAAAACGGGGCCCAGAGGCCCCGTTTTTTGTTTGGCGATTGCCCTGACCTCAGTTGACGGTCTCGGCGGGCGCCTGCTGCTCCCTGGCTTTCGCCAGGGCCTGCTGGAATACGGCGTCGAAATTGATGGGGGGCATCATCAGGGCGGGGAAGGTGCCCCTGGTGATGACACTGTCCACCGTTTCCCGGGCGTAGGGAAAGATGATATTGGGGCACTGGGTATTGAGCAGCGCGGTGAGCTGCTGGCCCTCGAGACCCTTGACAAGGAAGATGCCCGCCTGTTGCACCTCCACCAGGTACATGGTGTCTTCGCCGTCCTTGACGGTGATGGTGATATGGAGAGTGACGTCAAAGTGGCCGTCGTCGAGCCGTTTGATCTGGGTGCTCAGGTCCTGGCTGACCTGGGGCTTCCACTGGCGGCGGAAGGCTTCGGCACCCTGGGGCGCTTCATAGGACAGGTCCTTCAGATAGATGCGCTGCAGGGCAAATTCGATTTTGGGGGCTGTGTCGGTCGCCGCTGCGGCCGGGGTGTTTTCTTCGCTCATGATATTGTCCTGGTGAGTATTCGTTTATTCCCATTGACTATGTGAAGGCGGGATGCGGGAATTCAACCCCTGCTACTTCTTCTTGACCAGCGGCAGGCCCTGACTCGACCACTCCGCCACCCCGCCCTGAAGGCGCCGCACCTGGTAGCCCGACTTGCCCAGGGTCTTGCCGATGGCGCCCGCCTGCTGACCCAGCTTGTCGGTGAGAATGATGATCTTGTCCTTGTGCTTTTCCAGCTCCGAGGCGCGGCCGGGAATCTTCGCAAAGGGCATGTGCAGGGCCCCGGCAATATGGCCCTCGTTGAAGTCCTTCTGCTCCCGCAGATCCACCAGCACCGCCTGGTCGCTGTTGATCAGCCGGGTGGCTTCGTGGGGGGGAATGGGCTTGCCCCCCTTGACCCGCTCGGTGAACGCCAGGGTGTAGATAAGAATCAGCAGCAAGCTGACCAGCAGCCACTCCTGGCTGATAAACATAAAGAATTCCACGTCGAAACATTACTCCTGTGCTGTCCCGCAACGGGGAACTGGGGGTTCAGATATGCTGAACCCGCTCGATTTCGAACTCCACTTCGCCACCCGGGGTAACAACCCTGACCGCGTCCCCCACTTCCTTGCCAATCAGCGCCCGGGCGATGGGGGATTGGTAGGAAATCTTGTTGTGTTTGATGTCGGCCTCATCGTCACCCACGATTTTGTACTGGCGAACCTCGTCGTTGTCGAGGTTGACGATATCGACGGTGCAGCCGAAGATCACCTTGTCGCTGGCGGGAATCTTGGTGATGTCGATAACCTGGGCGTGGCTGAGCTTGCCCTCGATCTCCTGGACCCGGCCCTCGGCGAAGCTCTGCTGCTCCCGGGCGGCGTGGTACTCGGCATTTTCCTTCAGGTCGCCGTGGGCCCGGGCCTCGGCAATGGCCTGGACGATGCGCGGGCGATCCACTTTTTTGAGGTGCTCCAGCTCTTGGCGAAGCCTTTCCGCACCCTCGACGGTCATGGGTATCTTGTTCATTGCTGGGTTATCTCATGCAGGTCTTGCAACTTTCTCACGGAGTAGCGCTTGCCATGGGCCAAAGCCTGACAGACCGCGTTGCCTCCGGCAAGGGTGGTGGTGTAGTACACGTTGTTGGACTCGGCGGTGGAGCGGATGGTGGAGGAGTCGGCGATGGCCACCCGGCCCTCGGTGGTGTTGAGGATCAGCTGGATCTTGCCGTTCTTGATCATGTCCACGATATGGGGACGGCCCTCCTTCACCTTGTTGACCACCTCCACCTCGAGGCCGGCGTCGCTGATGATCTGCGCGGTGCCCCGGGTCGCCACCAGCTTGAAGCCCTGGGCCAGCAGGGCCCCGGCCACCTCGGCCACCCCTGACTTGTCCTGGTCGCGAACACTGACAAAGGCGGTGCCCTTGACGGGAATCTCGTCACTGGCGCCGAGCTGGGCCTTGGCGTAGGCCTCGGCAAAGGTGTCCCCCACCCCCATCACCTCACCGGTGGACTTCATTTCCGGACCCAGGATGGGGTCGATACCGGGGAATTTGTTGAACGGGAACACCGCTTCCTTGACGCTGAAGTAGGAGGGGATGATCTCTTTGGTGAAGCCCTGCTCCACCAGGGTCTTACCCGCCATGCAGCGGGCGGCGATCTTGGCCAGGGAGGTGCCTATGCACTTGGAGACAAAGGGCACGGTGCGGGACGCCCTGGGGTTCACTTCGATCACATAGACCTTGTCGTCCTGCCAGGCCAGCTGGACATTCATCAGGCCCACCACATTGAGTTCGATGGCCATCTTGCGCACCACCTCCCGCATTTCGTCCTGGATGGCGGCGGGCAGGCTGTAGGGGGGCAGGGAACAGGCGGAGTCACCGGAGTGAATCCCCGCCTGCTCGATATGCTGCATGATGGCGCCGATCACCACCTGCTGGCCATCGGACACCGCGTCGATATCCACCTCGATGGCGGAGGACAGGAAGTAGTCCAGCAGCACCGGGGAGTCTTCCGACACCTGGACCGCCTCGCGCATATAGCGCAGCAATTCATCCTCGGCGTAGACGATCTCCATGGCCCGGCCACCCAGCACATAGGACGGCCGCACCACCAGGGGGTAGCCGATTTCCCGGGCCTTTTCGAGAGCCGCGTCGGCGGAGCGCACGGTGGCGTTGGGGGGCTGAAGCAGGCCCAGGGTTTCGATCATCTGCTGGAAGCGCTCCCGGTCCTCGGCGCGGTCGATGGCGTCCGGGGTGGTGCCGATGATGGGCACCCCGGCCTTTTCCAGGGCCCGGGCCAGCTTCAGGGGCGTCTGGCCGCCGAACTGGACGATGACCCCCACGGGCCTTTCGAGATTGACGATTTCCAGCACATCCTCAAGGGTCACCGGCTCGAAGTAGAGGCGGTCGGAGGTGTCGTAGTCGGTGGATACCGTCTCCGGGTTGCAGTTGACCATGATGGTCTCGTAGCCGTCCTCCCGCATGGCGAGGGCGGCGTGCACGCAACAGTAGTCGAACTCGATGCCCTGGCCGATGCGGTTGGGGCCGCCACCGAGCACCAGGATCTTCCTGCGGTCCGACGGGTTCGCCTCGCACTCCTCCTCGTAGGTGGAGTACATGTAGGCGGTGGCGGTGGCGAATTCGGCGGCGCAGGTGTCCACCCGCTTGTACACCGGGTGGAGGCCCTCGCCGTGGCGGCGCTCCCGCACGGCGGTTTCGCTGGTGCCGAGCAGGTCGGCGAGACGCTTGTCGGCAAAGCCCTTGCGCTTCAGGCGATAGAGGGCGTCGCGGTCGAGGTCCGCCAGCTGGCGGCCGGCGAGGGCGCGTTCCTCGGCGATCAGGTCCTCGATCTGCACCAGGAACCAGGGATCGATATTGGTCATGCGCTGAACCTCGTCGAGGTCCATGCCGGCGCGGAAGGCGTCGGCCACGTACCAGATGCGCTCGGCGCCCGCCTCGGCGATCTGGCCGCGGATGGTGCCCAGGGCCTCGTCGCTGGCCAGGTCCACCTTGGGATCGAAGCCGGCGGCACCCACTTCCAGCCCGCGCAGGGCCTTTTGCAGGGATTCCTGGAAGGTGCGGCCGATGGCCATCACCTCGCCCACGGACTTCATCTGGGTGGTGAGCTTGGCATTGGCGGTGGCGAATTTCTCGAAGGCAAAGCGCGGCACCTTGGTGACCACGTAGTCGATGCTCGGCTCGAAGGACGCCGGCGTGGCGCCGCCGGTGATCTCGTTCTGCAGCTCGTCGAGGGTATAGCCCACCGCCAGCTTGGCGGCAACCTTGGCGATGGGAAAGCCGGTGGCCTTGGAGGCCAGGGCGGAGGAGCGGGATACCCGGGGGTTCATCTCGATCACCACCAGCCGACCATCGGCGGGATTGACCGCGAACTGGACGTTGGAGCCCCCGGTCTCGACGCCGATCTCCCGCAACACCTTGATGGAGGCGTCGCGCATGATCTGGTATTCCTTGTCGGTCAGGGTCTGGGCCGGCGCCACGGTGATGGAGTCGCCGGTGTGGATGCCCATGGGATCGAGGTTCTCGATGGCGCAGACAATGATGCAATTGTCCTTGCGGTCGCGAACCACCTCCATCTCGTATTCCTTCCAGCCGATCAGGGACTCGTCGATCAGCAGTTCCTTGGTGGGGGACAGGTCGAGGCCGCGCTTGCAGATCTCCTCGAACTCCTCCCGGTTGTAGGCAATCCCGCCGCCGGAGCCCCCCATGGTGAAGGAGGGCCGGATAATGCAGGGGTAGCCGAAGCGGTCCGGTGCCTGCAGGGCCTCTTCCATGCTGTGGACGATCATCGACTTGGGGGTGTCGAGGCCGATGGCCTTCATGGCCTGGTCGAAGCGCTCCCGGTCCTCCGCCTTGTCGATGGCATCCTGATCGGCGCCGATCATCTGTACATTGAACTTGTCCAGCACCCCTTCCCGGGCCAGGTCCAGGGCGCAGTTGAGTGCGGTCTGGCCACCCATGGTGGGCAGCAGCGCATCGGGGCGCTCCTTGTCGATGATGGCGGCGACGGTGCGCCACTCCACCGGCTCGATGTAGGTGGCATCCGCCATCGCCGGGTCGGTCATGATGGTGGCCGGATTGGAGTTCACCAGGATCACCCGGTAGCCCTCCTCCCGCAATGCCTTGCAGGCCTGGGCGCCAGAGTAGTCGAACTCGCAGGCCTGGCCGATGACGATGGGGCCGGCGCCGAGGATCAGGATGCTTTGGATGTCTGTTCTTTTGGGCATTTACTTTAACCGTCAGAATTTGCGCTTCGTAGCTATGGGTCTGACGTCTGAAGTCTGACGTCTGACGCTTTGAGGCGGCTGCGCCGCCGTTGTTTTCTGGCGTCAGACGTCAAGCGTCAGACGTCAGGCCAGCCAAACTTTCGCGGGCCGCGAAGGCTACCGTCACTCCGCCCCGGCGCGGGCCTCCATCAACGCCACAAAATGATCGAAAAGTGGCGCCGCATCGTGGGGTCCGGGGCTCGCCTCCGGGTGACCCTGGAAGCTGAAGGCCGCCTTGTCGGTGCGCTCGATGCCCTGCAGGCTGCCGTCGAACAGGGAGCGGTGGGTGGCCCGCAGGGTGGCGGGGAGAGTCGCCTCGTCCACCGCAAAGCCGTGGTTCTGGGCAGTGATCATCACCGAGCCGCTGGCAAGGTCCTGGACCGGGTGGTTGCCGCCATGGTGACCGAACTTCATTTTCAGGGTTCTGGCCCCCGATGCCAGGGCCAGCAACTGATGGCCGAGGCAGATTCCGAACACCGGAATGTCGGCTTCCAGAATGCTGCGGATGGCGCTGATGGCATAGTCGCAGGGCTCCGGGTCGCCGGGGCCGTTGGACAGGAACACGCCATCGGGCTCCAGGGCCAGCACCTCCCTGGCGGCAGTCTGGGCGGGGACTACAGTGACGTCGCAGCCGCGGTCCACCAGCATCCGCAGGATATTGCGCTTGACTCCGTAGTCGTAGGCCACCACCCGGAATTTACCTGTTGCGGGACTGCTGTGCCCCTGCCCCAGCTGCCAGCTGCCCTCCTGCCAGGCGTAGGGCATGGCGACGGAGACCTCCTTGGCCAGATCCAGGCCCTTCAGCCCGCCAAAGGCGCGGGCCTCTGCCAGAGCCTTGTCCGGGTCGATATCCCCCGCCATCAGGCAGCCGTTCTGGGCGCCCTTCTCGCGGAGAATCCGGGTCAACTTGCGGGTATCGATATCGGCAATAGCGACGATGCCCCGCGCCCTCAGGTAGGCATCGAGGGACTGTTCACTGCGAAAATTGCTCGCCAGCAGGGGCAGGTCGCGAATCACCAGGCCGGCGGCCCAGATCGCGGCAGACTCCTCGTCTTCGCTGTTGACCCCGACGTTGCCGATATGGGGATAGGTCAGGGTGACGATCTGGCGGGCATAGGAGGGGTCGGTGAGAATCTCCTGATAACCGGTGAGTGAGGTGTTGAACACCACTTCACCGCTGGAGGCCCCCTCGGCACCAATGGCCGTGCCCCGGAACAAAGTACCATCTTCAAGGGCGAGCAAAGCAGGCCGACGGTTATCGGATTTCAACGCAAACTCCTCTCATCGGGGAAACACTAAATAAGCCAGGCTGGCAGGATGGCTCTGGGAGAGTGGCTGGTTTCGCCTGCAAAAAAAGCGAGATGAATACTGTGTTCACCTCGCTTTTTCGAATGATTCCAAAACCATGCATCTCCCTGGGGAAGTCAGGTGCCGCAGCTCAGCAAAAACCTGAGCCGGAATTTTAGGGGAATGGCCCGCCAGTGTCCAGCACCAATACCGGGCAAAGCGGCCATTTAACCCCAAACCTCCCTGCCCACGGGGAAAACCGACAACCGGCAATAAAAAATCCCGCCGAAGCGGGATTTTTTATTGCCTGTGAACCTGCGCCGCCTTAGAAGCCGGCCTTCAGGGTCACACCCCAGGTGGTGGGCTCGGTCCAGGTCTGGGTGCTGTACTGGTAGCTGTCGCCAGCGATGAAGGCGATGGAGGACTGGCCAGCGCGCTCATCCAGCACATTCTTGCCCCACAGGGTGACCGCATAGAGGTCATCCAGGGTGCTCAGGGTCAGGCTCATATTGAGAGTGCCGTAGGAATCGGTCTCGAAGGAGTCGACAAAGGCGTTGGCGTCCTCAAGGGTGAAGTCGCCGTTCCCGTCTGTCTCTTTCACAATATTCGCCGCCGGGGAATCGAAACCATTCATCGAGTCGATCCAGTGGTACATGGCGGTACCCGCCAGGCGGAAGTTGCTGAATTCCTGATCGTAGTTCAGCGACAGGCTCCACTCGTTCTCGGGCACGAACTGAATCAGCGGCAGTTCGGCGTCGGGCAGCGGGCTGCCGTCGCCGGCCTCCATCTCGGTGATCTCCACGTCGATGTAGGCGTAAGTGCCGGAAACACTCCAGTTTTCCGCAAACGCGTAGGTGGCCTCGAACTCGAAGCCCTCAGCCTCCATGGTACCGGCGTTCTGGGTGGCGGTACCCGTGCCGCCACCCAGGGTGCCGAAGATGGTGCTGAGCTGCTTGTCCTCGGTCTCGTTCATGTACACGGCGACGTTGACGCGAAGCCGGTTGTCAAGAAAATCACCCTTCAGGCCCAGCTCGTATTCCAGCAGCTCTTCGGGCTCATAGGACAGACTCACGGGAATGGAGGCATCGGTGGGCACGCCGCGGCCATTGAAGCCGCCGGCGCGGAAGCCGGTGCTGACCTTGGCGTAACCCATGACCTCGTCGCTGAGCTGGCGGTCGTAGCTGATCATCCAGTCGGTGGAGGACCAGTCGTCGCTGGGGGTGAGGATATCACTGGCGGCCACCGGAATTTTCTGCGGACCACCGGGGATGGCACCGATCAGACCCAGCACATAGGGCATCAACTGGAAGTGGTTGGCCTTCATGTACTCGAAGTCCCAGGACGGCAGCACGGGGAACAGGGCAGTACTGGGAGTGCCGTGGATCAGCGCGGACTTTTCGTCCTCGGTACGGCGCAGGCCCACAGTCAGGTTGGACACGTCGTCGATATGCCAGGTGGCCTGGCCGTAGGCACCCAGGGACTCGGTATCCTGCTGCACCAGGGAGCCGCCGCCGAACACGGCGGGGCTGGGCCAGCGCTCAAAGGGGTTGAAGCCGTAGCTGTAGTCGTAGAGTTCGACATACTCCTCGAAGTAGGTAATGCCGGTAACCAGCTCGATGCTGTCGTCCAGGAAGCTGGTGTTGAGCTGCAGCTCGAAGCTGTCCTGATCCCCCTGCTGGCGGCCCCAGGCGCCGTGGCGGCGGTTGGCGTTGATGGCCGGGTCGACGGCGATATCGGCACCGTCGTAGTCCGCTTCCCGGAGATCGCGCCACTCGCGGGTGGAGGCGATAAACTTGATGTCGCCAAAGTCGGCGCCATAGGTGGCGGTAAAGGTGGTGGTCTCGGTGTCTGTCCAGGAAAGGGGATCGAAAGTCAGGGAGACGCTGTCGTCACTCTTGCTGTAGGGCACCGGCCCCTTGCTCAGCCATACCTGCTCCCGGGCGGGGCCATTGATTTCGGCCTCGAAGGTCTCGTGGGAGAGCACCATATCCAGGGCATCGGTGGGGGCAAAGCGCAGCTTGATGCGCGCGGATTCGGTCTCATTGCCACCGATATCGGACTGGGACGGCTTGACCGCGTTGGCCCGGTTGGTGATGTAGTCATCGCGCTCAGCCTGTTGCAGGGCAACCCGCAGCGCCAGGGTTTCACCCATGGGCACGTTGAGGATACCGGTGTAGCGGGTCACATCCTGGCCGCCGGTGAGCCCCAGGGAACCGGTGAACACCTCCAACTCAGGATCGTTGGAGCGCAGCAGCATGGCGCCGGCGGTGGAGTTGCGGCCGAACAGGGTGCCCTGGGGGCCCTTCAGCACCTGCACGTCCTGGATATCCAGCAGGTCGACGCCGATACCGTAGGTGCGGGCAATGTACACACCGTCCATATAGACCCCCACTGAGGGATCCATGGTCACCAGCGAATCGGTCTGCACACTGCCGCGCATGCTCAGCGCAGGGGCGGTGGGCGTGGCGCTGGAGGGCTGGGTGGAAAAGCCTGGGGTAAGGGCGGTGGCCTCCTCAAAGTTGACGATGGCGGCGCGCTCGAAGGCCTCGGCGGTAACCGCGGTGACCGCGACGGGGACGTCCTGGATGGATTCTTCCCGCTTGCGGGCGGTAACCACGATCTCTTCGAGGCCAATCGCGCCATAGGCGGTGGTGGTGATGCCAAAGCTGGCGGATGCCACGGCACAGGCCAGGGCAAGTTTTTTGCAGTTTTTCATTCGATGTTCTCCATTCCCACGTTAAACAGTTATCTTTATTGCCTGCTCAGCAGAGGAAAAAGACCCCTCCGTACGGCGAGCAGACTTTTGAGCGGGGGAAGTAAATCATTACACGGCATCAATTGCAACTGAAAAAAATGGGTATCATTTGCTGTGAGGCAGCCGAATTTCACTTTACGGCCGTCTATTGAATAGGGCTTCAGCGCTCTTTATAAGTGACCTTTAATAAGGCTGGGCCGACGTACGTTCAGCGCCGACATAAGTGCGCAGACAGGGCGTGGATTGGGGTAAACAGAGCGTCACAGTTAGCACTTGTGAAGCGGAGCTGGGCAAGTGGTCATCAGCACTTGCCCATTGGCCGTTTTGGGGACCCTGAGTCATGGCCCCACCATCGGAGGCAAGCCAGCGGGCAAAATGGCGCACAATGCCGATAACCGGGATGACGGTGAAGCCCTCAGCCCTTGAGGCCGAGGACATCCTGCATATCGAAGCCGCCCGTCTGGCGCTCCGCCAGCCACACCGCGGCGCGCACCGCGCCCCGGGCGAAGGACATCCGGCTGGAGGCCTTGTGGGTGATCTCCACCCGCTCACCGTCGGCGGCAAACATCACCGTGTGGTCGCCGACGATGTCGCCGGCACGCACCGTGGCAAAGCCGATGGTATCCCGGGGGCGGGCGCCGGTCTGGCCTTCGCGACCATAGACCGCCACCTGCTTGAGGTCGCGACCCAGGGCGGCGGCCACCACCTCCCCCATACTCAGGGCGGTGCCCGAGGGGGCATCGACCTTGTGGCGGTGGTGAGCCTCGTAGATTTCGATATCCACCTCGTCCCCCAGCACCCGCGCCGCCATATCCAGGAGTTTGAAACACAGATTGACCCCGGTACTGAAGTTGGAGGCCTGACAGATGGCGGTGCGCTGCACCGCCGCGGCAAGCACCGCCTTCTGCTCGGCGTTGAATCCGGTGGTGCCCAGCACCAGCTTTTTGCCGTGGGCGGCGCAGAGTTCGGCGTTTGTGGTGGAGGCCAGGGGTACCGTGAAGTCGATCAGTACGTCAAAGCTGTCGATCGCCGCCGCAAGATCGCCACCCACGGCAACACCGTTGCGGCCGATGCCCGCCAGCTCGCCGGCATCGGCGCCAATCAGGCTGCTGTCGGGGCGCTCCAGGGCCACGGTCAGTTCGGCCTGGGGGTGGCCAGCCAGGGCTTCGATCAGGGTCTTGCCCATGCGTCCGGCGGCGCCGGTAACTGCGATACGTATCATGTCAGTTGTCAGTCGGTAGTTGTCGGTTGGCAGGTTGCACCCTACACCTTGAAGCTGTCGAAGAAGGTCTTCACCCCTTCAAACCAGGAGGTCTTGCGGGGCGAGTGCTTGTTGCCCTCCCACTCCCCCTGCAGCTCCTTGAGCAGATCTTTCTGGCGGGCACTGAGATTGACCGGGGTCTCCACCACCACCCGGCACAACAGGTCGCCGGGACCGCCGCCGCGGACATTGGCCACCCCCTTGCCCCGCAGGCGGAACAGGCGGCCGGTCTGGGTTTCGGGGGGAACCTTCAACTTCACCCGGCCACTGAGGGTGGGCACTTCGAGTTCACCGCCAAGGGCCGCATCGACGATGCTGATGGGCACTTCGCAGTAGAGATTGCGGCCGTCCCGCTGGAAGATTTCGTGGTCCCGCACCATCACCTGGACATAGAGATCTCCGGGGGGGCCACCGGCGGGGCCGGCCTCCCCCTCGCCGGAGAGGCGGATGCGGTCGCCGGTATCCACCCCCGGGGGGATTTTCACCGAGAGCGTCTTCGCCTCTTCCTTGCGCCCAGCGCCGTGGCAGCTGCCACAGGGGTCGCTGATGATGGTGCCCCGCCCGCGACAAGTGGGACAGGTCTGCTGAACCTGAAAAAAGCCCTGGGACATGCGCACCTGGCCGTTGCCGCCACAGGTGCCACAGCGGCTCGGGGACGAGCCCTTCCTGGCACCGGAGCCGTCGCACTCGGCACAGGCCACCAGGGTGGGCACCCGCAGTTGCTTGGTTACCCCGCGCACCGCCTCTTCGAGATCCAGCTCCAGATTGTACTGGAGGTCGGAGCCCCGCCTGGGGCCACCGCGGCCGCGACCGCCACCGCCGCCAAAAATGTCGCCAAAGACATCGCCGAAAATATCGCTGAAGTTACCGAACCCGGCGCCCCCAGCCCCGCCGTTGCCGGACACCCCGGCGTGGCCAAACTGGTCGTAGGCGGCGCGCTTTTCCTTGTCGGAGAGAATTTCGTAGGCTTCAGATGCCTCCTTGAACTTGTCCTCCGCATCGGCATCGTCGGAGTTGCGGTCCGGGTGGTATTTCATGGCCACCCGGCGGTAGGCCTTTTTGATATCGGCCTCGGAAGCACCGCGCTCAACGCCAAGAATTTCGTAGTAATCCCGCTTGGACATCAATTGTTTCCACTGTAAACGCAAAAAAGAGGCTTGCTGAAACCTCTCGGAAAGGGGGAGATGGTGAACGGGAGGCGGGAGATATCGCTATTCCCCGCCTCCCAGCTCCCGTTACTGCACGCCAATCACTTCTTGTCGGCGTCCTTCACTTCCTCGAACTCGGCATCCACCACGTCGTCGCCCTGGGACTGGCCCTCGGCTGAGGGGTCGGGGCCGGCACCGCCGGCCTGGGCCTGCTCGGCGTAGAGCTTCTGGGCCAGGGTGGCGGAAGCCTCGGAGAGTTTGCCAGTGGCGGCCTCGATGGCATCCTTGTCGTCTCCCTTGAGGGCTTCCTCAACTTCCTTGATGGCGGATTCGATGGCGGCTTTCTCTTCATCCGACGCCTTGTCGGCGGCATCCGTCAGGGTCTTGCGGGCGGCGTGTACCAGGCCGTCGGCGGTGTTGCGCACCTGCACCAGCTCCTCGAACTTCTTGTCCTCGGCGGCGTGGGCCTCGGCGTCTTTTACCATCTGGTCGATTTCCGCTTCCGACAGTCCGGAGGAGGCCTTGATGACAATGGACTGCTCCTTGCCAGTGGCCTTGTCCTTGGCGGACACATTGAGGATACCGTTGGCGTCGATGTTGAATGTCACCTCGATCTGGGGCATGCCCCGGGGCGCCGGAGGAATGTCCGCCAGATCAAAGCGACCCAGGGATTTGTTCTGGGACGCCTGCTTGCGCTCCCCCTGGACCACATGGATGGTCACCGCGGTCTGGTTGTCGTCGGCGGTGGAGAACACCTGGGACTTCTTGGTGGGGATGGTGGTGTTCTTCTCGATCAGGGCGGTGGCGACGCCACCCATGGTCTCGATACCCAGGGACAGCGGAGTCACATCGAGGAGCAGCACGTCCTTGACGTCACCGGACAGCACCGCACCCTGGATCGCGGCACCCACAGCGACGGCCTCGTCCGGGTTGACGTCCTTGCGGGGTTCCTTGCCGAAGAAGTCGGTAACCGCCTTCTGCACCAGAGGCATCCGGGTCTGGCCGCCCACCAGGATGATTTCATCCACCTCGGAAGCCGACTTGCCGGCATCCTTGAGGGCCATTTTGAGGGGCTCGATGGTGCGCTTGACCAGGTCTTCCACCAGGGACTCCAGCTTGGACCGGGTAAGTTTGACCACCAGGTGCTTGGGGCCGGTGGCGTCGGCAGTGATATAGGGGAGGTTGACCTCCGTCTGCTGGCTGGAGGACAGCTCGATCTTGGCCTTTTCGCCGGCTTCCTTGAGGCGCTGCATGGCCAGGGGATCACCGGACAGGTTGATGCCGTTTTCCTTTTTGAACTCGTCAGCCAGGTAGTTGATCAGGGCCAGGTCGAAGTCCTCGCCACCCAGGAAGGTATCGCCGTTGGTGGACAGCACTTCAAACTGCTTCTCGCCATCGACGTCGGCAATCTCGATGATGGAGATGTCGAAGGTGCCACCACCCAGGTCGTAGACGGCGATTACCCGGTCGCCGCCGGCCTTGTCCATACCGTAGGCCAGGGCCGCGGCGGTGGGCTCGTTGATGA
>CAZWUP010000059.1:0-12757 GCA_964637045.1 uncultured Porticoccaceae bacterium
TGGAGGCGCTGGAGCGCAATCTGGTATTCGCCGATCTCGACGAGTTCTACTACCTCAGCCGCACCTGTCTGGTGAAGGATGAGAAGTACTTCGACAAGTTCGATCGTGCCTTCGGCCTCTACTTTCGTGATCTTCAGAACCTCACCGATGTCATCGAGGCGCTGATTCCCGATGACTGGCTGCGCGCCGAGTTCAGCAAGTATCTGAGCGAGGAGGAGAAGAAAAAGATCGAATCCCTCGGCGGGCTGGAGAAGCTGATCGAGGAGTTCAAGAAGCGCCTGGAGGAGCAGAAGGGGCGCCACGCCGGCGGCAACAAGTGGATCGGCACCGGCGGCACTTCCCCCTTCGGCAACAGTGGCTACCACCCGGAAGGGGTGCGGGTGGGCGGTGAAGGCAAGAACCGCAAGGCCGTCAAAGTGTGGGAAAAGCGGGATTTCAAGAACCTGGACGACGATGTGGAGCTGGGTACCCGCAATATCAAGGTCGCCCTGCGCCGCCTGCGCAAGTTTGCCCGCGCCGGGGCCAACGAGGAGCTGGATCTCGACGACACCATTCGCTCCACCGCCAAGAATGCCGGCTATCTCGACCTGAAAATGGTTCCCGAACGCCACAATGCCGTCAAGGTGTTGATTTTTTTCGATGTCGGCGGCTCCATGGACCCCTTTGTGCGCACCTGTGAAGAGCTGTTCTCGGCGGTGCGCACCGAGTTCAAACACCTGGAGTATTTTTATTTCCACAATATGATTTACGACTACTTGTGGAAGGACAACAGGCTCCGGCACACCGAGCGCATCAAGCTCTACGACGTGCTCCACACCTACAGCGCCGACTACAAGGTGATCGTCGTCGGCGACGCCTCCATGGCGCCCTACGAAGTCACTTCTCCCGGCGGCAGTGTCGAGTTTTTCAACGAGGAGCCCGGTGCCGTGTGGCTGAGCCGGCTCACCCACACCTATGAGAAGCTGGCCTGGCTGAATCCGGTGCAAAAGGACCACTGGGAGTACACCCCCTCCATCCGCATGATCAACCAGCTGGTGGAGAATCGCATGTATCCGCTGACCATCAAGGGGCTGGAAGAAGCCATGGGATTCCTGTCCCGCTGAACTCGGCCCCTAGCCTATGAGCAACTCCCCCGTGCCGGCAACCCTGCCCCTCGACGACTGTATGTTGCGGGACAGGGGGCATCTGTTGCGCCGTCTGCGCTCCCTGCGGGAGCGCCACCAGGCGGGCAAGCCGGTGGACAGCGGCCTGGCGACCCTCAGCGCGGAGGTGGAAGCCTCCCGCCAACTGGTGGCCCGGCGGCGGGGGTCGGTGCCAGCCATCGGTTACCCGGAAGAGCTGCCCATCAGCGCCAGTCGGGACGCCATCAAGAAGGCTATCGAGGGCTCTCAGGTGGTGGTGGTGGCGGGGGAGACCGGCTCGGGCAAAACCACCCAGCTGCCCAAGATCTGCCTGGAGCTGGGCCGCGGCGTGCGCGGCCTGATCGGCCACACCCAGCCGCGGCGCATCGCCGCCCGCACGGTGGCCGACCGCATTGCCCAGGAGTTGCAGCGGCCCCTGGGGGATACCGTGGGCTACCAGGTGCGCTTCAGCGATCACAGCGGCGATACCACCCTGGTCAAGCTGATGACCGACGGCATTCTGCTCACCGAGATTCAGAGCGACCGGCTGCTCAGCCGCTACGATACCCTGATTATCGACGAGGCCCACGAGCGCAGCCTCAACATCGACTTCCTGCTGGGCTATATCAAGCAGATCCTCCCCCGGCGCCCCGACCTCAAGGTCATCGTCACCTCCGCCACCATCGACGTGGAGCGGTTTTCCCGCCATTTCGACCAGGCGCCAGTGATCAGCGTGTCCGGCCGCACCTACCCTGTGGACGTCTGGTACCGGCCGCCCCTGGATGCCGACGACGATATCTACAGTGCGGTGATCCAGGGGGTGGAAGAGCTGCTGGCGCTGCCAAAAAAAGGGGATATCCTGGTTTTTCTCAGCGGTGAGCGGGAAATCCGCGAGGCCTCCACGGCCCTGCGCCGTGCCGCGCTGCCCCACCTGGAGGTGGTGCCCCTCTATGCCCGCCTCAGCCTGGCGGAGCAAACCCGGGTCTTCCAGCCCCACCGGGGCGTGCGGGTGGTGCTGGCCACCAATGTCGCGGAAACCTCCATCACCGTGCCCGGTATTCGCTATGTGATCGATACCGGTCAGGCCCGCATCAGCCGCTACAGCTACCGCACCAAGGTCCAGCGGTTGCCGGTGGAACCGGTGTCCAGGGCCAGCGCCAACCAGCGGGCCGGGCGCTGTGGGCGGGTCAGCGACGGTGTCTGTATCCGCCTGTACAGCGAGGAAGACTTTAACAGCAGGCCGGAATTTACCGATCCGGAGATCGTCCGCACCAGTCTGGCGGCGGTCATTCTGCGCATGTTGCAGATGCGGATCGGGGATATTCGCAACTTTCCCTTTGTCGAGTCCCCGGACAACCGGCTGATCAACGACGGCTTTCAATTGCTCTCCGAGTTGCGGGCGGTGGATGCCCAGGGCCAGTTGACGGACACCGGCCGCACCCTCAGCCGGTTGCCGGTGGACCCCCGCCTGGGCCAGATGCTGGTTGCCGCCAACAAACTGGGTGCCGTCAGCGAAGTGCTGGTGATTGTCGCCATGCTCAGTATCCAGGACCCCAGGGAGCGCCCCGCGGACAAGCGCCAGGCCGCCGATGAAAAACACCGCCAGTGGCTGGACAAGGACTCGGACTTCTCGTCCATCCTGCTGTTGTGGCAGCACTTCGAGGAACAGCGCCAGGCCCTGTCCCGCAACAAGTTTGCCGATTACTGCCACAAGAATTTTGTGTCCTACCTGCGCATGCGGGAGTGGCGGGACCTTCACCACCAGCTGCACCTGGCCTGCCGTCAGGCGGGGCTGCGGGAAAACCGCCAGCCCGCAACCTACGATACGATCCACCGCGCCCTGTTGAGTGGCCTGTTGAGCCATGTGGGCACCCGTCAGGAGGGCAGGGAATACCTGGGGGTGCGCAACCGCAAGTTCGCCATTTTTCCCGGTTCCGGGGTGGGCAAAAAGGCACCGCCCTGGGTGATGGCGGGGGAAATGATCGAGACCTCCCGGCTGTTTGCCCACCAGGTGGCGCGGATCGAGCCGGAATGGCTGCCGGAACTGGCGGGGCACCTGATCCGCAAAAGCCACAGCGAGCCCTATTACGACGAGCGCCGGGGCCAGGTGATGGCCTTCGAGCGCCAGACCCTGTTCGGCCTCACGGTGGTGGATCGCAAGCGGGTGCCCTTTGCCCAGATCGACCCCGACACCGCCCGCGCGGTGTTTATCCAGGGCTGCCTGGTGGAAAATCGCTACCGGGGCAAGGGCGCTTTCAGCCGCCACAATCGCCAGGTGATCGCCGAACTGGCGGAACTCGAGGATCGCCTGCGGCGCCGGGATCTGGCGGTGGAGGACGACTACCTGCGGAGCTTCTTCGACGAGCGGGTGGCCGCGGGTGTCTGTTCCCTGGCGGGCTTCGAGACGTGGCGCAAGGGCGCCGAAGCCGACAACCCCCGGTTGCTGTACCTGGACCGGGAGCTGCTGGTGGCGCGGGCATCGATGACCGATAGCCGGGAACAGTTCCCCAAGGTGATCCCCTGGAAGGCCATCGACTACCCCATCAGCTACCGTTTCGAGCCCGGTCACGAGGAGGACGGGGTGAGCGTCACCATTCCGGTGCCCCAGCTCCACCAGGCGCCCAGCTATCTGTTCCAGTGGCTGGTGCCGGGGTTGTTGCGGGACAAGTGCATCGCCCTGGTGAAAACCCTGCCCAAGGGGCTGCGCAAGCAGTTGGTTCCGGTGCCGGACTTTATCGACAAGGCGCTGCCCGACCTGGCGCCGGACAACATCCCGCTGACCCAGGCCCTGGGTCACCAGCTCAAGCGCCACACCGGGCTGGATATCCCCGCCGCCGCCTGGCGGGAAGAGGAATTGGAAAGCTTCTACCGCATTACCTATCGCCTGGTGGACGAGCAGGGGCGACTGATCGCCCGGGACAAGGACCTGGCGGGGCTCAAGCAGCGTTTTCGGGACAGTGTTCAGGAAACCATCGAGGAGGTGGCGGGGGAGGCCGGGGAGCTGGGGGATATCCGGCAGTGGAATTTTGGCCGCCTCAAGGAGTCCCAGCGGCTGCGCAAGGGCAAGCTGGAGATCGAAGTCTATCCGGCCCTGGTGGACGATGGGGGCAGGGTGGCGCTCAAGTTGCTGGACGATCCCCGGGAGGCGGAGTTGGCCTCCGGCAAGGGTGTGGTGCGGTTGCTGATGCTCCACTACCCGGAGGCCGCCCGCCAGCTGCGCAAGCAGATCTTCAAGGGCCAGGAACTGGCAATCGTGGCCGCCGGGCTCAGCGAACACGAGCGCCTGCGGGAGGACATCATCTTCGCCGCCTACAAAATTGCCTGTGTGGGCAACCGCCCGCTGCCCAGGACCGAGGAGGAGTTTGCCTCCCTCCTCAAGCTGGGCCGCAACAGGGTCGTCAGCGAAGCCCGCCAGCTGGAGCAGATGGTGGTCGACGTGCTGCCCCACCTCAAAACCATTCGCGCCCTCCAGGCAAAATATTCGCCAACCTATTCCCTGTCCGTGGCGGACAGCAGCGGGCAGTTGGCGTTTTTGTTGCGCCCGGATTTTTTGTTTGCCACCTCCCCCTATTGGCTACAGCAGTACCCGCGCTACCTGAAAGCCCTGGAGCTGCGGCTCGAACGGCTGCCGGCCCAGCGGGAAAAGGATGAGGGCCTGTGCCGGGAGGTGGCCGATCTGCTGGACAAATGGCAGCGCCTGGGCCGCCAGCCCGGCGGCTTTCCCGCCCGCCATGCCGAGGAGCTGGAGACATTTCGCTTTTTGCTGGAGGAATACCGGGTGTCTGTTTTTGCCCAGGTGTTGAAGACCGTGCAGCCAGTGTCCGCCAAGCGGCTGGCAAAGTTATACCAGGCGTTGGCGGCAAAGGCGGCCGGCTAGGGTGTTTTCACCGGGGGAGGGGTGTCGACAATCTGGCGTCCAGTAGCGGCGGATTGAACAGCCCGGGGGCTGCTTCGCACCGGCCAGGGGTTATTTATTTTTTTTGTGGTTCCTTTTGGTTTAAACTTGTTGCCCTTTACCTGCTGGGGCTGGCTTTGTGGGGATCTCCACCATCAGGCGGCCCCGCGACCACGCTCTTGAATGATCTGAAATCAGATACAGGAAGATCAATGTCCGGACGCCTGCTTCGCTGTTTGCGCGGTGTATCACTGCTGCTGGGAGTCCTTTGTCTGCCGGTCCCGGCCAATTCCGCAGAAAGAGACCCCCTGGAGGGATTCAATAGGGCGGTGTTTGCCTTTAACGAGCAGGCCGATCGCTTGCTGATGAAACCTGTGGCCAAAGGCTATAAGGCAGTCACTCCCGACCCGGTGGAGTCCGCGGTTATACGAATCTTTGACAATGCCGGGGAGGTTGTCAATGTGATGAACAACCTGCTCCAGGGGAAGTTCTCCGCAGCGGCCAACGACGGCGGTCGTTTCCTGCTCAATACCACAGTTGGCATGGTGGGTGTCTTTGATGTGGCCGGGCGCATGGGTTTGAAGCGCAGCGACGGCGAGGATTTCGGCCAGACCCTCGCCACCTGGGGTGTGGGTTCCGGTCCCTACCTGGTGCTGCCGCTGCTGGGTCCCAGCACCTTCAGGGACGCACCCTCCCGTATCGTCGATGGCTACGTCAACCCCATCAACGCCATCGACCATGTGCCCACCAGGAACTCCGTCACCGGCGCCCAGCTGATCTCCGTCCGCGCCGTGTTGCTGGACGCCGAGAGCCTGATCAGCGGCGACAAGTATGTTTTCACCCGGGATGTGTTTCTTCAGCGTCGCCAGTACCAGATCAGCGACGGCCAACTGCTGGACTCTTTCGGCGATGACGACTATGGTGGCTTTGACTATGGCGACGATGACGACTTCAGCAATAGTGAAGATTTCGGCGCTGATTATGAATGACCGGCGCTCCGGTCACCCTTGAGGTTGGCGTGAACCAAACTGTGAAAAGCCTGCTGTTGCTTGGCTGCTCCGCCGCTTCCACGACGCAACTGCGCCGGGTTCTGTCCTCTGCGGGCTGGCATGTCGACAGCCAGGCAGCGGCTGACAACGTCTGCCCTCTCGACTCTTCCGGCTACCAGGTGGTGGTGTTTGCCGTAGACAACGGCAATCCCGGCCAGGCCGCCAAGATGTTGAAGTTTTGCTCGGCGGCGGACAGCGCAGCGTTTTTGCCGGTGATCCAGGATGCCACTCCGGACCAGGTGGTGCGGTTGATCCGCCTGGGCATCTGCGATGTGCTGCTGGAGCCCTTCTCCGACGGAGAGCTGATCGACACCGTCGAGCGGGTCGCCCGCCACCGCAACCTGCACCGGGAAAACCTGGCCAGCAGCGCCCAGTTGGAGCAAACCAACAAGGAGCTGAAGGAAAGCCTCAATATCCTCAAGATGGACCAGATCGCCGGTCGCCAGGTGCAAAAAAGCCTGCTGCCCCAAGTCCCCCTGGTTCACAAGGACTATATCGTCACCCACAAGATCATTCCCTCCCTCTACCTGTCCGGTGACTTCGTCGCCTACAACCTGGTGTTTGATCGCTACATCCTTTTCTATATTGCCGATGTTTCCGGCCACGGCGCGTCCTCGGCGTTCGTGACCATTCTGTTGCGCTTTATCCTCAAGCGCATTATCCGCAAACATGTGCGCAACAACGATGTGAGCGCACTGCTTCGCGCTCCCGAGGGCTTTATCGAGCATGTCAACCGGCAGTTACTGGCCACCGGCCTGGAGAAACAGGTCACCATGTTTGCCGGTTCCATCGACACCGAGACCAATATCCTGCGCTACAGCGTTGCCGCCCAGATGCCCATGCCCCTGTTTATCGTCGATCACGATGCCAGATTCCTGCCCGGCAAGGGCAAGATCATCGGCCTCTTCGAGGACGTCACCTGGGCCGTGGAAGAGATTGTCCTGCCCCAGAGGTTTCAGCTGGTGATGGTTTCCGACGGCCTGATCGAGCGCCTGCCCGGCGGCGGCCTAATGGCTCAGGAGGCCTATTTGCAGGCGACCCTGGCGGCGGCACCCCCAGAGCATCAGGCCATGTGCGCCGCCCTGGGCCTGGATAAAATCACCGAGACCGCGGATGACGTCTCCATTCTCACCATCTGTCGCGGGGGCCAACAGTGACCGAAGGCAGGATTCTGGTGGCGGAAAAAGACGGCATCTATTTGCTCAAGCTCTGTGGCGACGTGCGGGTTACCCTGTGTGCCTCCATCTCCGAATACCTGGAGCATATTTTCACCGGCGACCCGGTGACGGAGGTCTACGTCGACCTGCTGGAAGCCGAGTGTATCGACAGCACCACCCTGGGGCTGTTGGCCAAGCTGGCCATTCACACCCAGGAGGCATTCGGCCTGCGCACCAGGCTGTTGTGCGTCAACCCCAATATCCTGAGAATCTTCGAGGCCATGGATATCGATGGTCTGTTCGACATCCTGGGTCTGCCGAACAAGCCTGTGCTGGAACCGGAAGAGGTCAGCCCCGGTGAGCTGGACGAAAACCAGATCCGCCACCAGGTGCTGGAGGCCCACAAGCTGCTGGTGAAGCTCAATCCCGCGTTGATGGGGGAGTTTGTCGACCTGATTACCAGCCTCGAGTCCCAGGACTGACGGCCGCTAATCCCTGGCCAGATGCTTGGCGCGGATAAAGTCCGAATGGCTGAGGTGTATCAACTCCGCGATCTTGCGGATGGTGGACTCCTCCAGTTTGTCCAGCCTGCCGTCGGCGTAGGCGATCTGCCACAGGTGGCCGACCAGGCTGAATTTTTCCTCATTGGTGAAGGTCTTGTTAACCTGGTCGGTGAACTCGAACAACGAGGTGGCCTGATCGGCCCGGGTGCGGGCCAGGGCAGTAATCTCCTCCACCTGGGCTTCAGGCAGGTGAAATTCGCGGCTGAGCACCGTTTTCAAGTATTCGATCTCACTGGTGGTGTCGGCGCCGTCACTAACCATCACCTCGGCCATCAGGATTGCGGACACCAGGTGGATGTCATCCTCCCCCATATCACCCCGGGGGCGGGTGGCGCCCCCCAGGTCTTTCAAAAAATCACCGATGGTCTTGATCATGCTGAATACTCCAAATGCTCGTCGGCCCCCAGGGCTTCCCTGGCGCCGGTGAAGAGTTGTTGGCAACTGATATCCCGCCACGCATTCTCGCTGATAAAGCGACGGAAGCGGCGGGCTCCCGGCTGGCCGGCATAGAGGCCGAGGATATGGCGGGTCATATGGTTGAGGCGCACACCTTCGGCCACCTGTTCCCCGGCAAAGCGGGCAAACGCCGCCAGCACTTGATGGCGGGTCGGCGGCTGGCGGTGGTCCCCGTAAAAGCGGCTATCCACCCCCGCCAACAGATAGGGGTTGTGGTAGGCCTCGCGGCCGATCATCACCCCGTCGACGTGCTCCAGGTGGGTGGCGACGTCGTCGAGGTTGTGGACGCCGCCGTTGAGGATTATCTCCAGGGCGGGGAAGTCTCTCTTGAGCTGATAGACCCGCTCGTAGATCAGGGGGGGGATCTCCCGGTTCTGTTTGGGGCTGAGGCCCTTCAGCCAGGCCTTGCGGGCGTGGACGATAAAGGTCCGGCAGCCGGCGTCGGCAATCTGGCCGACAAAGTCGCGGAGGTAGTCGTAACTGTCCAGCTCATCGACGCCGATCCGGTTCTTGACGGTGACGTCGATATCGCAGTTGTCCCTCATGGCAGCCACTCCGGCGGCGACCAATTGTGGCGTTTTCATCAGACAGGCACCGAAGTTGCCGGTCTGGACCCGGTCGCTGGGGCAGCCGCAGTTGAGGTTCACCTCGTCGTAACCGGCTTCGGCAATATGGCGGGCGCAGCTGGCCAGTTCGCCGGGATCACTGCCCCCCAGCTGGAAGGCCACCGGGTGCTCGCTGGGGTGAAAGCGCAGGAAGCGGGCGCGGTCGCCGTGGATCAGCGCTCCGGTGGTCACCATTTCGGTGTAGAGCAGGGTGTGTCTGGTGATCAGGCGGAGAAAATACCGGCAGTGCCTGTCGGTGTAATCCATCATGGGCGCAACCGATATCAGCCGGTTGACGGAGGTACTGGTGTGCAAGGCGGAACCCCGTTGCGTAAAAGCGGGGAATTATACCGCGGCTGGCACCCCTGTACAGGCACCACTATAATGCGGCTCTTTTGTCGCCCATGTTTGCCACCTTTTCAGCCACGGAAGCCGTCATGACCGTTCGCACCCGCATCGCACCATCCCCCACTGGCGATCCCCATGTGGGCACCGCCTATATCGCCCTGTTCAACCTGTGTTTCGCCCGTCAGCACGGCGGCCAGTTTGTTCTCCGCATCGAGGACACCGACCAGGTGCGCAGCACCAGGGAGTCGGAGCAGATGATTCTTGATTCCCTGCGCTGGTTGGGGCTGGAGTGGGACGAAGGCCCGGATATCGGCGGCGATTTCGGCCCCTACCGTCAGAGTGAGCGGATGGCCATCTACCGCGACCACGCCCGCCAGCTGGTGGAGGCCGGTCATGCCTTTTACTGCTTTGCCACCGCGGAGGAGCTGGACGAGATGCGCCGGGAGCAGATGGCCAGAGGGGAGACCCCGCGCTACGACGGCCGGGCCCTGCGCCTCACCCAGGACGAGGTGCGCTCCCGCCTGGAGTCTGGCACGCCCCATGTGATTCGCATGAAAGTCCCGGAGGAGGGGGTGTGTGTCTTTCGGGATCGGCTGCGGGGCGATATTGAAATTCCCTGGACCCAGGTGGATATGCAGGTGCTGATGAAAGCGGACGGCATGCCCACCTACCATCTGGCCAATGTGGTGGACGATCACCTGATGGGGATCACCCATGTGATTCGCGGCGAGGAGTGGATCAACTCCGCCCCCAAGCATCAGTTGCTGTACCGGTATTTTGGCTGGGAAATGCCCGAGCTGTGTCATATGCCCCTGTTGCGCAACCCCGACAAGAGCAAGCTCAGCAAGCGCAAAAACCCCACCAGCATCAGTTTTTACCAGGCGATGGGCTATATGCCCGAGGCGGTGCTCAACTATCTCGGGCGGATGGGCTGGTCGATGCCCAATGAAGAGGAGAAGTTCAGCCTCCCCGAGATGGTCGCCAGCTTCAATCTTGACAACGTCCACCTCGGGGGGCCGGTTTTCGACGTGGAGAAGCTGGACTGGCTCAACGGTCGCTGGATAAGGGAAAACCTGGATGCGCAACAGTTTGCCGACCGTGTGGCGCAGTGGGCGCTGAACCGGGACAACCTGATGCGGGTCGTTCCGCTGGTCAAGGAGCGGGTGGAAAAGTTCTCCGATATCGTCGGTCTTGTCGGGTTTCTCTTTTCTGGATTGCCATCCATCACCGCCGCCAGCTTCGCCCACAAGTCCCTGGATCAGGAGACCCTGGTGAGTATCCTCCAGTACAGCAGCTGGCGTCTCGATGCCCTGCGCACCTGGGAGCGGGATGATCTCTATGGCGAGCTGAGTCAGTTGGCCGGCGCCATGGAGCTGAAGCTGAAGGATTTCCTGTTCCCCCTGTTCGTGGCAGTGGCCGGTTCGCCGTCGGCGCCGCCGCTGTTTGACGCCATGGTGGTGCTGGGTCCGGATATGGTCCGGGCCAGGTTGCGCCACGGCCTGGAGCAGCTGGGCGGGGTATCGAAAAAACAGCTGAAAAAGCTGGAAAAAGCCTATCAGGATATTTCCGCGGGAAGAGCGACAAATCCCGCCGAGAGTGCTTGACAGGTAGTGGCGCGGCGCCTAAAATTCGCGCCGTCCACACGGTCAGGGGGATGTCGCCGAAAGGTGTCAAACCGATCCTGCCACTGAAAGCTGAGTCCAGCACAGCATTCAGAAAACATTTTTTGGGGCTATAGCTCAGCTGGGAGAGCGCAACACTGGCAGTGTTGAGGTCAGCGGTTCGATCCCGCTTAGCTCCACCAAACAAAAAAACCCGCACAGCAGTGCGGGTTTTTTTTTGCCCAGAGCATTCCTCGCCTCAATCACCAAGATGTTAGCGCCTGGCGGCCCGTCCCGGGACCGCAGCGTCACAAAGTCGTTGGCTTCAGGTCGCGCCAACCCTATCCCCGCGCGACACTTGCCTCGCTTGCCTCAGGGCAGGCCACCATAATCCTCGTCACTCAGGGTTTTTGTCTTAACCAGCAGATCTTCCCTGGAGATGTTCAGCGCCAGGATAATATTGGCAGCCACATAGATGGACGAGGTGGTGCCCACAACGACGCCGATGATCAGCGCCAGGGCGAAGTTGTGAATCAGTTCGCCGCCAACGAAGTACAGGGCGAACAGCACCAACAGGGTCGTCAGCGAGGTGTAGAGGGTGCGCACCATGACCTGAGTCAGGGATTCGTTGATGATTTCCATGGCTGCGGCATCCCGCACCAGGCGAAAGTTCTCCCGGATGCGATCGTAAATAATGATGGTGTCGTTGAGGGAATAGCCGATCACCGCCAGCACCGCGGCCAGCACCGTGAGGTCGACCTCGAGGCCGAGGGCGGAAAACACGCCGAGGATGATGACCACGTCGTGCACCAGGGCGGCCACGGCACCCACCGCGAATTTGAATTGAAACCGGGAGGACACATAGAGGGTCACCAGCGCCAGGGCAATCAGAATTCCCAGCCCGCCGTCATCCCGCAGCTCCTCACCCACCTGGGGGCCGACAAACTCCACCCGGCGAAGATCGACCCGGGCGCCATCCCCGGACAGCGACGATACGATCCGCTCCTCAATGCCCGCTTCCGGCTGGCCCCGGAATTTCACCAGCACATCCCGCTGCGAGCCAAAGTGCACCACCACCGGGCTGCTGAAGCCGCCAGCATCCAGCTGCTGGCGAATGCTGTCCAGGTCCACATCGCGGTCGAAGCCGACCTCGATTTGGGTGCCGCCGGTGAAATCGAGCCCCAGCACCAGGCCCTTGGTCAGCAGCGAGCCCAGGGATCCCAGCACCAGGAGAATTGACAGCAGGGCGGCCAGCTTGCGCCACTTCATGTAATTGATAGCCTTCAAAGGTGTCATAAGCGAGTCCTAAATCCAGATTTTTTGCAGCTTGCGGCGGTGGCCAAAGCACAGGTTGACCAGGGCGCGGGTGCCGGTCAGCGCGGTGAACATGGAGGTGAGAATGCCCAGGGTGAGGACCACGGCGAAGCCTTGTACCGGCCCGGAGCCAATGGCGAACAGAATCACCCCGACAATAATGGTGGTGATATTGGAGTCGAGAATGGATACATGGGCGCGCTCGTAGCCCGCGAATATCGCGGCCTGCGGCGACAAGCCCGCAGCCAGTTCCTCGCGGATGCGGGAGAAAATCAACACGTTGGCGTCCACCGCCATGCCCAGGGTAAGAACGATGCCAGCGATTCCGGGCAGGGTCAGGGTTGCCCCCAGTAGCGACATGATCGCCACCAGCAAGATCAGGTTGAAGCCGAGGGCCAGGTTGGCAAAGATCCCGAAGATCTTGTACACGGCGAGCATGAACACCACCACCATCGCGGCGCCGATGATGATGGAGGTGAGGCCCATCTCGATATTCGCGGTGCCCAGGGAGGGGCCGATCGTACGTTCCTGGACGATGTACATGGGGGCTGCCAGTCCGCCGGCGCGCAATAACAGCGCAAGTTCCGAGGCCTCCGCTGGGGTGTTGAGGCCGGTGATGCGAAACTGCAGGCCCAGCGCGCTCTGGAT
>CAZWUP010000060.1:0-12702 GCA_964637045.1 uncultured Porticoccaceae bacterium
GAAACAGAAGTGGTTCCTGTTGCGGCTGGTCAGTGATGAACAGGCAATTGACCTGGCCGCCAGCGGCGACCCGGAATTCGATGCCTGGCGCTGGGTCAGCTACTGGTATCCGGTGCGCAAGGTGGTGCATTTCAAGCGTGGCGTCTATGTGCGCGCACTGCGTGAATTTGTACCGGTGATGAAGCGCCAGCGGCGGGATGCCAGCGATGCTTGATATTCTTCGACGTATTGTCCAGGAAGTGAACAACGCGCCGGACCTGCGCGTGGCGCTGGACCTGATGGCGCGTCGTGTGCGCGATGCCATGGGCACCGAGGTGTGTTCCATCTACCTGCTGGATGATGCCGGCGAGCGTTACGTGCTGATGGCCTCGGAAGGCCTGAAAGCCGAAGCGGTCGGTCGCGTCAGCCTTGGGTTGAACGAAGGCCTGATCGGCCATGTCGGCTCGCGCGAGGAACCGCTCAACCTCGAAGATGCGTTCCTGCATCCCAAGTTCCTGTATCTCGCCGAAACCGGCGAAGACCCGTTCCATGCGTTTCTCGGTGTGCCGGTGATGCACCACGGCAAGGTGCTCGGCGTACTGGTCGTGCAGCAACGCGAGATGCGTCGCTTCGACCAGAGTGAGGAGGCCTTCCTGGTCACCGTCTCCGCCCAGCTCGCCGGGGTCATTGCCCACGCCGACGCCACCGGCCAGCTGGCCCGCCACCTGGCCCCGGACGCCTATCACGACCGCGACGGCGAGATGGTATTCCGGGGGATCGCCAGTGTTCCCGGCATTGCCATCGGCACCGCCGCCATCATCGCCGCCGCCGCCGACCTGTACGCGGTACCCACCCGGGCGGCGGAGGATATCGGCCACGAGCTGCTCATCTTCCACCAGGCCCTGGAGCAGACCACCAGGGACCTGCAGGCGGTACACAAGGGTTTGGCCCAGCGCCTCAACACCGAGGAGCGGGCTCTGTTCGATGTCTATGTGAGCATGCTCGATGACAACTCGCTGGGCGGCGAAGTACGGGCACTGATCAATGCCGGCCTGTCCGCCCAGACCGCCTGGAGTGAGGTGGTGATCGAGCACATCCGCAACTTCTCCGCCATGGAGGACGCCTACCTCAGGGAGCGGGCCTCGGATGTCCGCGACCTGGGCACCAGGGTGCTGGGCTACCTCCAGCAATCCCAGGTTCAGGAAAAGGAGTACCCCGCCAACACCATCCTGATCGGTGAGGAGCTGGCGGCACCCAACCTGGCGGATGTGACGGTGGAGAAAATTGCCGGAATGATCTCGGTGAAGGGCTCCCGCAACTCCCACCTGGCCATCCTCGGCCGGGCCATGGGCATACCCACGGTGATGGGCGCCATGGACCTGCCCTGGCGGGATCTGGACGGTGCCAGGATTATCGTCGACGGCCACCAGGGCCTGGTGATCAGCAATCCCTCGGCAGCCGTGCTGCACTCCTACCAGGCCCAGCAGCAGGAGGAAAAACTCCTCGCCGAGGACCTCGAGCTGCTGCGGGACTACCCCAGCGTCACCGCCGACAACCATCCCGTGTCCCTGTGGGTGAACACCGGCCTGCGCCTCGACAGCCTGTTGTCCCTCGACCGCGGCGCCGCCGGCGTCGGCCTCTACCGCACCGAGATTCCCTTCTTTATGCAGGAGCGCTTTCCCTCGGAGGAGGAGCAGCGCAAGATCTACCGGGAGCAGATGCAAATGTTCGCGCCGCGCCCGGTGACCATGCGCACCCTGGATATCGGCGGCGACAAGTCCCTGCCCTACTTCCCCATCTCCGAGGCCAACCCCTTCCTCGGCTGGCGCGGCATCCGGGTCACCCTGGACCACCCGGAGATCTTTCTGGTCCAGTTGCGGGCCATCATGCGCGCCAGCGAGGGCCTCGACAACCTGCGCATCCTGTTGCCCATGATTTCCAGCATTCCCGAACTGGAGTCCGCCCTGGAGCTGGTGTACCGGGTATTCAAGGAGCTCACCGAGGAAGAGGGCTACAAACTGGCCAAGCCCGCGGTGGGGGCCATGATCGAGGTGCCGGCGGCGGTCTACCAGATTCGCGACATCGCCCGGCGGGTGGATTTCGTCTCCGTGGGCACCAACGACCTCACCCAGTACCTGCTGGCGGTGGACCGCAACAACCCCCGGGTGGCGGACCTCTACGACACCATGCACCCGGCGGTGCTCAAGGCGCTGCGGGATATTATCGACGGCGCCACCGAGGAAAACTGCCCGGTGAGCGTCTGCGGTGAAATGGCCGGCGACCCCCTGTCAGCCCTGCTGCTGGTGGGCCTCGGCTATGACACCCTGTCCATGAGCGCCACCAACCTGCTGCGGGTGAAGGCCATACTCCGGGAAGTCACCCGGGAGCAGGCCCGCAGGCTGGCGGCGACCGCCCTCACCCTGGCGGACGGCATCAGCGTCAAGGACTTTCTGGAAGAGAGCCTGGACAGCCCTGAAATCGCCCGTCTCTACAGCGGCAAAAAGGCGAAAAAGAGCATTCATTGAATTGACTCCCCTGGCAACCGGGACAGCACCCGGGCCCCTCAGCCCCCAGCCGGTGCCTGAAGCCCGCTTGCCCGGCGCCGGCCTCGGAGAGGTGTTCAGGAAATGGGAAAGTCATACAGGGCCAGCTCCCCCTTGACCCCACCGGGGGCAAAACTCTGCTCCCCATACACCGCATTGCCGTCGCGATCCACCATCAGCACCGTGGTGCAACGGGTGCCGTATTCGCCGCCGGTGATAAAGGGCGGTGACAGCACCCGCTCCAGCTCGATACCGACCCCGGTGGCCGGCAGCTCGTGGTCCGCAAAGGGCTCGGCGTCCGCCAGCACCGCCAGCAGGTCTTCCAGCGCCAGGGTGGACTTGCGCAATGCCCGCCCCAGCTTGAGACGGGCGAGCTCGGCCTTGGGCCACGGGGTGTCCAGCAGGTGGTTGCTCAGGGTGTGGATGCCGGACGACACTTGCTGAATGCCGGTGGCCCGATTGGAGTAGCAGTACAGGTTCTCCACATCCCCCACCAGCAGGCTGAAGCCGCCGTAGTCCCCGCCGCGACGGGCGACGGCGTCCAGATAGGCCCTGGGCTCCTGTTCGGCGCTGAGAAAGTCCGTAACCAGCTCGCCCCGGGAGCGCAGTGCCGGCTCGCGAACACCGTCCCGGTAATTGGTCACCGCCCCCCAGCACCCCGCCAGGTTGACCCCCATCCAGGTGCCGCCGGCCTGCAGATCGTGGCCCGCCAGTACAGCGGGGTGCTCCGGCCACCAGCCGGCAATGCGAGCTGGCCGGGCGTGCAGCTCATCCCGGTTGGCCACCACCACCAGGGGGTAATGGGGATGGCTGTGGCGGGCAAACACCAGCAGGCACATGGCGCGCCTCCCTACTCGTCCGCGGCCACCTCCCGGTAGCCGTCGGCATCGAGCAGGTCTTCCAGCTCGGAGGGGTCGGACATTTTCACCCGGTAGAACCAGCCGTCCCCATAGGGGGAGTTGTTGACGGTTTCCGGCTCGTCCTCCAGCTGTTCGTTGATGGCGATCACCTCCCCGGACACCGGGGCGAAAATATCCGAGGCCGCCTTGACCGACTCCACCACCGCGGACTCCTCACCGGCGGCGAGCACGGCACCCACCTCGGGCAATTCCACATAGACCACATCCCCCAGGCTGTCCTGGGCGTGATCCGTGATCCCGATGGTGGCGGTGCCATCACCCTCATTGCGAACCCACTCGTGGCTCTCCAGATATCTCAGTTCTTTTGGCACTTCACTCATAGCGATCTCCGCGTTGGTTACTGGTTAGCCGGCCAGACCCGGTAGCCCCTGCCCGTGGCGGACAAAACAGGGTTTGACTATCTGGACCGGAATATCCCGGCCGCGAATTTCCACCACCGCCTCGGAGGCCGCAGCCACCGGCACCCGAGCCATGGCGATGGACATCCCCAGGGTAGGGGAAAAGGTACCGCTGGTGATCTCGCCGGTCGCGGCGAGGCCGGGAAGCCTGACCAACTGATGGGCCCTGAGCACCGCTCGCTCGCGGGTTACCAGGCCAACCAGTTTGTGGCCGACCCCCCGACGCCTCTGTTCTTCCAGTGCGGCGCGGCCGATAAAATCCCGTTCCGGCGGATCCCAGGCCAGGGTCCAGCCCAGGTTGGCCTCGAGGGGCGACACTGTGGCGTCCATCTCGTTGCCATAGAGATTGAGGCCCGCCTCCAGCCTGAGGGTGTCCCTGGCCCCCAGCCCCACCGGAGGAACGTCCACCGCCAGCAGGCGCTGCCAGAGATCGGGGCACTGGTCGCCGGGGAGAATGATCTCCACGCCATCCTCCCCTGTGTAGCCGGTGCGGGCCAGGGTCCAGCGCCCCACCTGGGCGCAACCGAAGACCGGCATTGCCGCCACTGCGGCGCGGGCAGCATCACAGACCACCTGTTGCACCCTGGCCAGAGCCCCGGGGCCCTGGATCGCGACAATGGCCAGCTCCGGCCTGGGGGTAATCTCGACGGCGAAGCCCGGGCTGTGCCCCCGCATCCAGGCGATGTCGCTGGCGCCAGTGGCGCAGTTCACCACCAGCCGATAATCCCCCTGGGCAAGAACATAGACAATCAGGTCATCGACGATGCCACCGCTCTCGTTGAGCATGGCGGAGTACAGGGCCTTGCCGGGGGCCGCGCGGGCCACGTCGTTGGCGAGCAGATGGCGCAAATAGGCCTCGGCACCCGGGCCGGCGATATCCACCACCCGCATATGACTGACGTCGAACATGCCGCAATCAGCGCGCACCGCCAGGTGCTCCTGGAGCTGGGAGCCGTAGTGGAGGGGCATATCCCAGCCGCCAAAGTCCACCATCTTGCCGCCGAGGTCGAGGTGACTGGTGTAGAGGGGGGTTCTGTTTCCCATGGCAATCGGTTCCGGCAGCAGGAGGAGGGATTCTAAACCCCCGGGCAGCGGGCTAAAACCCCATGGCCCGGCGGATCAGCTGATTTTTTACCGGACCCAGAACATTGAGGCCGGACATGCCCCGGTTGCGCAGGACGCGCAGCACCGGATCGCCGTTGGCAAACAGCCGCTTGAAGCCCTCCATGGCGGCCATCATCGCCAGGTTGTCCGGCTTGCGGCGGCGCTGGTAGCGGGCCAGGGTGGAGGCATCCCCCACCGCCAGGCCCCGGCCCAGGCCGCGCACAATTTCCTCCACCAGGGCGCCGGCATCGGCAAAGCCCAGGTTCACCCCCTGGCCCGCCAGGGGGTGAATGGTGTGGGCGGCGTCCCCCACCAGGGCGACCCCGGGTTTGACATAGTGGGTGGCGTGGCGCTGGCGCAACGGATGGCAATAGCGGCGACTCACCTCCAGCACCTCGCCAAAGCGGGCCTCACTGGCGCGACTCAGTGCGCGGCAGAAATCCTCGTCGGAAAGTGCCATCAACCGGTCCGCCACCTGATGGTCCTGGGACCACACGATGGAGCTGTAGTGGCAGTCGCCAGCCGCTGTGCGCAGGGGTAGGAACGCCAGGGGCCCGTGGGGGGTAAACCACTGGCAGGCGGTGGCACCGTTGACGGCGGCGGTCCTGATGGTGGCCACCACGGCACTGTGGCCGTAATCCCAGCTGCGCAGGACAAAGCCGCACTGTTCCCGCACCAGGGAGTTGGCGCCGTCCGCCGCCACCAGCAGGGGGGCGGACAGGCTGGCGCCACCGTCCAGCCACAGGGTGGCGCCGCTGCCGTCCTCCGCCGCGGCCACCTTGGCGATGCTGCCGTAGATCAGCTCGATATTGGCCAGGGCCCCAAGCTGGCGGTCGGCGACGGCGGCGAGCAGGGAGGGCTCGCCAAAATGGCCGAGGTTGTCCCGTTGCACATCGGCGCTGTGAAACTCGATCAGTCCGGTGCCCTCGCTGTCCCGGACCTCCATATGGCGGTAGGGGCAGGCCCCGGCGGCAACCTCGCCGGTCCAGATGCCGGCGTCCTCCAGCAACAGCCTGGAGGCCTCGGTGAGGGCCACAACCCGGGGATCGAACAGCTCGTCCCCGGCGCGGGGGACAAAGGGCTGGCGCTCGATCACCGCGATCCTCAGCGCGCCGCCCTCGGGGGACTGGGCGAGACTGGCGGCAAAGGCCGCCCCCACCATACCGGCACCGGCCACCAGCACATCCCAGTTCTCGGCCGGTCTTTCAGTCATGGAGGTGGACCCCGGGGCTGGCCAGCCCGGCGCCAAACCCGGCGAAGCCGCGCCGCGCCGGGGACAACAAATCCAGGGCAATCAAACCGGCGTTGCGCAGGGCGACACCCGGCGCCGAGCGGCGGCCAAACAGGGTTGGCAGGGTGTGGCTGAAGGCGATGGTATTGCGTTGATCCGTATTCTGGGTCGCCAGGTAGCGCTCCAGCAACGCCAGATTGCCGGGGGACTCGCCGGCGGCAATGCCGTCCAGAACCACCTCCGCCAGTCTGGCGACATCCCGCAGGGCCAGGTTGAAGCCCTGGCCCGCCACCGGGTGCAGAAAGTGGGCGGCATTGCCCACCACCGCGAGGCCGGAACGCACCTGTTCGTCGGCCACCAGCAGCTTCAAGGGGTAGCTGAAACATTCCCCGCAGCGGACGATGCGCCCGGCGCGAAAGCCGAAGCGGGCGTGAAGCTCGTCCAGCACCTGGTGCTGGGGCGCCCGACGAAAGATCTCCGCCCGCTCCGGGGTCAGGGTCCACACCAGGGCCGCCCGCCGCTCACCCTCGACATCCGTCAGCGGCAGCAGGGCCATGGGCCCCTCGTCGGTAAAGCGCTCGTAGGCGATGCCGCCGTGGGGCTCCGCGAGGGCCAGGTTGGCGATCAGGGCTGTCTGCCGGTAGTCGTGGCTGGTGGTGTGAATACCCAGGCCGGGAAGCAGGCTGGAACTGCCGCCATCGGCCACCACCACCAGCTCGGCGCGGCACTGGTGGCCGTCGACCTCGAGCACCATACCACCGGCCACCGGCGTCAGGCGCTCCACCCGGGCGGGGGCGTGAACACTGACATTGGCCCGGGCCTGCACCGCCGCCAGCAGGGCCCGCCCCAGCAGCCGGTTTTCCACCACATAGCCCAGCCCGGGGAGGCCGGACTCCGCGGCGGTCAGCCGCGTGGCCCCCGGGTGGCCGCGGTCGGAGACATGGATGGCCGAGATTGGGCACAGACTGGGGGCCAGCGGCGACCACAGCGCCACCTGCTCAAAAATGCGCCTGGTGCTCTCCGCCAGGGCCGTGGACCTGGCGTCGAAACTGGGGGGCAACTGGCCGCGATCCCCGGGGGCGCCAGCTGGCAACGGCATGGCTTCAACCAGCGCCAGGGACAGCTGCGGGGAGCGCGCCGCGAGGATGGCGGCCAGGGCCAGTCCCACCATGCCGCCACCGACAATGGCAATGGCCACCCTGGGGGGTAGCGGCGGGCACCGGTTCGGCGACTGATTCATCCCCTCAAGCCCTCATCAGCGCCTGAATATCGTCGATGGTCTTGGGGGCGTCGGCAGTCAGCACCTGGGTCCCCTTTTTGGTAATGGCCACATTGTCCTCGATGCGAATGCCGATGCCCCGCCACTTCTTGGCCACCTTGTGGTTGTCCGGGGCGATATAAATCCCCGGCTCCACGGTCATCACCATCCCCGGCTCCAGCAGTCGCCAGTGCTGATCCACCTTGTAGTCCCCCACGTCGTGGACATCCATCCCCAGCCAGTGGCCGGCGCGATGCATGTAGAAGTCGGTGTAGGCGCCCTTGTCGATCAGCTCATCGACACTGCCCTTGAGCAGCCCCAGGTCCACCAGACCCTGGGTAATGATCTTCACCGTCACCTCGTGGGGCTGGTTCCAGTGATTGCCCGCCACGGTGGCCCCGATGGCCGCGTACTGAGCGGCGAGCACAATCTCGTAGATGGCCTGCTGTGGGGCGGAAAACCTGCCGCTGACGGGAAAGGTGCGGGTGATATCGGAGGCGTAGTAATCGAGCTCGCAGCCGGCGTCGATAAGCACCAGATCGCCGTCGTTGAGCACGGCGCTGTTTTCCACATAGTGGAGAATGCAGCCGTTGGCGCCGCCGCCGACGATGGTGCCATAGGCGGGGGAGCGGGCACCGGCCATGGCAAACTCGTGCTCGATTTCCGCTTGCAGTTGGTACTCGTACAGGCCGGGCTTGCAGGCCGTCATGGCCCGGGCGTGGGCCCGGGCGGCAACCCGGGCGGAATTGGCCATGAGTTTGATCTCGGCCGCGCTCTTGAACAGCCGCAGCTCGTGGAGCAGGTGGTCGAGGTCGATAAACTCTGCCGGCGGGGACGCCCCCGCCCGGGCCCGCTTGCGGATATTGTTGACCCACTCCATCAGGTGGGCGTCGAACTGCTGATCCTTGCCCACCCCGTAGTAGACCCGATCCCGGCCCTCGATCAGGCCGGGCAGAATCTCGTCGATATCCGCTATGGGGAAGGCGTCGTCGGCGCCAAAGTGCTCACAGGCCCCATCCGGGCCGGCCCGGTAGCCGTCCCAGATCTCCCGCGCCCTATCCCGCTCCCGACAGAACATGATGAACTGGCCCTGCTTGCGACCGGGGATCAGCACCATCACCGCCTCCGGCTCGGCAAAACCGGTCAGGTAAAAAAAATCGCTGTCCTGGCGGTAGGGGTAGTAGGTATCACGGCTGCGCACCCGCTCCGGGGCGGCGGCAATCACGGCAATGCTGTTGGCGGTCATCAGGGCCATCAGCTCCTTGCGGCGGCGGGCAAAATCCTTGGCGGTAATCATCTCGGCTGGGATTCCCTAGTGGAGAGTGGGTGACTGGGCGGCGAGCACGTCCCGATTCAGCTCGGCGAAAATCATCAGCGCCGCCATGCGCACATATTCCTCGAGCTCGAATAGGTCCGCTTCGTCGTCCTCTTCGGGCTCACCTTCAAAACCGGCCTGGGCGATGGCGGCCAGATCCTTGATGGCATCCATGACCTCCTCCGAGGGACGGCTCCTTTTGGGCAACCCGGAATCACCCAAACCGCTGAGAAAACACTGGCACCACTCGGACAGGGCCAGCACCCGCTCCTCCAGGACGGCAGTGTCGGGGGGCAGCAGGGGCTTGAAGCTGAGCTCGTTATTTTCCAAGGTGGCGATGATGCCGCGGTAGAGCTTATCCAGAGTGGTCAGGGTGTTGTCGATCAACTCCTCTTCACTGTCGAGGCTGTCCACCAGCGCCCCCCTGAGTTGCTCCAGGGCCAGGCGCTCGCCGCCGGCAACTCGGCCGCACAGCATGCCGTGGAGTTCCGAGGGCGACTCTTGAAAGCCTTCCACCTCCAGGGCTCGGGCAAGTTCTTCAAAGGTCATCGTGGGCATGCCTTACTACAGGGGAAAGCTGCATACTACCACCCGCCCCGCCACAAATTCACCCACCGCCGCAGCCCCCCGGCAAAAACTCCCGCAATTTAAAAACTTGCCTTTCTTTTCACGAAACCGACTCACGGCCGTTGACCACCCCCATGGTCCGCAATATAGTTGACGAAATTTGCCTATCCTCCGCCCATGGCCGACACCAATCTGCAGCAGCTGGAACAAAAACTGGACCGCCTGATCGCGGCGTGTGCACGGCTGCAGGCGGAAAACCGCTCCCTGCGTGAGCGGGAGAGCGCCCTCATCAAGGAGCGCAGCAAGCTGATCGAAAAGAATGACCTGGCCCGCTCCCGGGTCGAGGCCATGATCGGCCGCCTGAAAAACCTCGAAGTCGACAGCTGAGCCCCGCCATGAGCAACAACACCGTCAACATTCGCATTCTCGACAAGGACTATCAGGTCAATTGCCCGCCGGAGGAGCAAAACTCCCTGATCCGTTCGTCCCAACTGCTGGATGCCAGGATGCGGGAGATCCGCAAGTCGGGCCATGTCATCGGCCTGGAGCGAATTGCGGTGATGGCGGCCCTCAATCTCACCTATGACCTGCTGATGATGGAAAGTCGCGCCAACCACAGCGACGAGCTCAACCAGGAACTGGCGCGGATCGACGCCAAGCTGGACAACGCCCTGGCCACTTTTGACACCAAACCCCACTGAGCCGACGACCGCCGGTTTCCCTCTGCCCACAGGAGTGCTGTTTCAATTTGATTTTGGCCAGATCGGATTTGTGTAGAAGCCCGGCCCTCCCGGCGAACAGAGGTGGGAAAGTCGCCCTATTCGCTCAATCACCACCATTCGCCCGGAGGAGAGCCTGCCCCGCGAGCGGAGCGAGTGCCCTGGGTGCCGGGCTCCTACAATAGAACCGGAACATAAGGCAGTAGCAAATTGAAAGCGTACTAGTCCTTTCAATCCCCTTTTTTACAGCGCTATAATGGCCGCAGCCCTGGGGTGTTTGCCAGTCATAATGTCCTTGATCCGATACTATGCGTTAAGGGGGTTCGGCGCGCTGCTGTTGTGCATGTCCGCGCGACGGGAAGCCTGATGCGGCACCCGGACTCCCGCCTTGAACTTGTCGGGTTCAAGGCTACTTTGACAGCGGCACCGCCGGGGTTTCTTTTTTCAGGGTGTAACCATCAGCACTATGGCAGACTCCAAGGGGCCCACCCGGACGGCCATGCGGGAACAGCGGCGCAGGCTGTCCCCGCAACTGCAGACCTCAGCCGCACGGAAACTTGCCCGCCACCTGGGCCGCCAGCTGTGTTTCCGCCGCGCCCGGCGCATCGCCTTCTACCTGCCCAACGACGGTGAAATCGACCCCGGCCCGCTGCTTCGCCTCGCCGTGGCCGCCGGCAAGACCACATTGCTGCCGGTGCTCGACCCCCAGCGCCCCGGGATCCTGAGTTTCGTGCCCTGGCTCCCTGGCCAGCCCCTCTACCCCAACCGCTACGGCATTCCCGAACCCGCCTACAACAGGGCGCGCCGGCTGCAACCCTGGCTGCTGGACCTGGTGTGCCTGCCCCTGGTGGCCTTCGACCCCAGTGGCAATCGCCTGGGCATGGGGGGCGGATTCTACGATCGCACCTTTGCCCCCCTGCGGGCCAGTGGCCGGCGGCGCCCCCTGCTGGTGGGCCTGGCCCACCAGTTTCAGCACTGCGATGCCCTGCCAGCGGACCCCTGGGACATCCCCCTCAACGCCATCGCCACTGACACTGGTGTGACTTTTTTCCCGCGGACAACACCATGAGAAAGACCAAGATTATCTGCACCATCGGCCCGGTGACCAGCTCCTATGACACCCTGGAAAAGCTCGCCACGGCTGGCATGAACGTGGCCCGCCTGAATATGTCCCACGGCGAGCACGAGCCCTGCGCCAGAATCATCAAGGCCATCCGCACCCTCAACAGGAAGCTCAGCCATCCGGTGGCGGTGTTGATCGACACCCAGGGCCCGGAAATCCGCACCGGAGACATGAAGAACGAGCTCAATCTCAAGGACGGTGATATCGTTTCCGTGGTGGCCAGGGGTGAGGCCGATGTGGAGTCCAGCTCCATCCACATCAACTACGAGGACATCATCCACGATGTCAGCGTCGGCGACCGCATCACCGTGGACAACGGCCTGATCAACCTGGAAGTGCTGAGCAAGGCGGAGCGGATAATGCAGTGCCGGGTGATCGACGGCGGCATTCTCAAAAGCAAGCGCCACGTCAATCTGCCGGGGATTCGCGTCAACCTGCCGGCGATCACCGAAAAGGACAAGCGGGATATCGCCTTTGCCGTGGAGCAGGAGGTGGACTTTATCGCCCTGTCCTTCGTCCGCGGCCCCGAGGATATCCAGACCCTGAAGGAACTGCTGGGGGACAAGGCGGACAAGATCAAGATCATCGCCAAGATCGAGGACCAGGAGGGGGTGAAAAACCTCGACGCCATTATCGCCGAAGCCGACGGCGTAATGGTTGCCCGGGGGGACCTGGGGGTGGAGATCCCCTTTGAAATGCTGCCCGGCGTGCAGCGGCGGATCATCCGCCAGTGCGCCATCCACGGCAAGCGGGTGATCGTCGCCACCCATATGCTGGAGTCGATGATCGAAAACCCCATGCCCACCCGCGCCGAAGTCACCGACGTGGCCAATGCCGTCTTCGAAGAGGCCGACGCCATCATGCTGTCGGGGGAAACCACCGTGGGCAAGTATCCCTTCAAATGTGTCGAGGTGCTGGACAAGATCGCCCGCGCCACCGAGCACAGCCGCGGCCTGCGCTTCAGCGACGACCTGCTCCTCGCCAGCGACAAGCAGGAGATCGCCCTGGCCGCCGTCAGACTTGCGGAATCCATCAGGGCCCACGCCATCATCGTGCCCACCAGGCGCGGGCTGATGGCCAACCTGGTGACCAACTGCCACCCCCAGCACTCGGTGATCTGCGCCTTCACCAACGACAGCCGCACTCGCCGCCAGCTGGTGCTGAACCGCAATGTGCTCAGCTACCGCATCAATTTCAGCAGCGATCCGGAAAAGACCCTGGCCACCGCCGCGCAAATCCTGTTGACCCGCAAGGAGTTTGCCCCCGGCGACAAGGTGGTGGTGATTTCCGACGCCCTGTCCGGTCCGGGAGTGGAGTCCATCCAGATCAGGCTGCTGGGGGATTTGCTGGCCGCCGGCGAGGACTGAACCGGAGCACTCCCCGGGTTCCTATGGAATGGCACAGATTCAAGGAATCAAGGGCAATGACCCAAGGGCGTTTTAGTGCTTCGTGGCCCGGCCCCAGGACTGTGACCTCACACCGTGGTTGGGCTTACTCACAAGTCGGAAATTAGGGCGACACTTTGGGGTCGAGGGCAGAGGTTTC
>CAZWUP010000061.1:0-12433 GCA_964637045.1 uncultured Porticoccaceae bacterium
CCGTGCCGATCTTCGGCCCTGCCACTCTGAATGTCGTTCAGCGCCTTGCGCAGCATCAGGGTGGTGGGGCCTTCGGCACCGCTGCCCACGGTGTACTCCCGGCCGCGGTAAATCAGGGTGCCCACGGCGGTGAGCACGGCGGCGGTGCCGGAGAGGGCGGCCTCGCAGCCGGGCTTGGCGGCGCGCTCCAGCAGTTCCGCCACGCTCAGTTGGCGCTCTTCCACTTTCATGCCCAGATCCCTCGCCAGGGTGAGGATGGAGTCCCGGGTGATGCCGTGGAGGAAGGAGCTGTCCAGGGCCTTGGTGATCAGGGTGTCGCCATCGATAAGGATAAAGTTGGCGGCACCGGTCTCCTGCACGTCGCCGCCGGGGCAGAACAGAATTTGGTCGACGCGCCACTCCTGTTTGGCCTTCAGGGTGGGCAGCAGGGCGCTGGCGTAGTTGCCACCGCTCTTGATCATGCCCATATGGGGGGCGCAGCGCTGGCCGTCCTCCTCCAGCAGCAGGCGCAGGCGGGGGGCATCGCCGGTGAAATAGGCGCCCACCGGGGACAGCAGCACATACTGGCAGGAGGTGAGGGAGGGTGCGCCGGCCTTGCCGATGGCGGGTTCGGTGCCGATATGGGTGGGGCGGATGTACATGGACCCGGGCAGGTCGGGCACGTCGGCCTTGAAGCGGCGCAATATGGCGAGGATCATCTCGCCGCTGGCGGCCTGGTCGATGTCCGGCAGGGCCAGCAGTTTGCCGCTCTGGGCGAAGCGCGCCAGGTTCCTGTCCATGCGGAACACCTTGACGCCGCCGTCGGGTTGGCGAAAGGCCTTCAGGCCCTCGAAGCAGGTGCTGGCGTAGTGCAGTACATGGGCCCCGGGGTGAAGGTTCAGGCTGTCGCTCGGCACGATGTCGGCGCTGCTCCAGCGGCTGCCGTCAAACCAGGAAATGGCCATTTCTGGCATGAAAACGGTGCCGAACGCGGTCATACAGGTGCGCCTCAATTGGTTTGGGTGGGAGTGTGGACAGGTCCACTGCCAACCTTGCGGCGGCGTTGCCCGGTGTCAAGGGGCTCAAATTGTAATCATCTGCCGGTGAAATTGGAATGGCGGCGAGTCTTCCGCCCCCGGGCTGGGGTGCTCACCGCCTGCCGGTATATACTAGCCCGGTGGGCGCCAATCGACGCCCCGATATTTGGAGCGGATCGGCAAAGGTGGTGGGACTGTGGTAGCAGGCGAACAGCGCGGTGACGCCATCCTGGTGGTGGGCCCCTCCTGGGTGGGGGACATGGTGATGGCCCAGAGCCTGTTTATGGCCCTCAAGGAACGCTCCCCCGACGCCGCCATCGACGTGCTCGCCCCCGCCTGGAGCAAGCCCCTGCTGGCGCGGATGCCCGAGGTGCGCAACGCCCTCAGCCTGCCCTTTGGCCACGGCGAGCTGGGGCTCGGCGAGCGCCGCAAGCTGGGCAAAGAGCTGGCCGGGGGCGGCTACCGCCAGGCCATTGTCCTGCCCAACTCCCTGAAGTCCGCTCTGGTGCCCTTTTTCGCCGGAATTCCCAGGCGCACCGGCTGGCGCGGGGAGATGCGGTTTTTTCTGCTCAACGATATTCGCCTGCTGGACAAGACCAGATACCCGCTGATGATTCAGCGCTTTGTCGCCCTCGCCGAGCCAGCGGGGGCAGTGCTCCCCGGGCGCTTGCCCTGGCCCAGGTTGCGCACCGCTGCGGAGGACAGCCGCCGGGCCATGGCGGGATTGGGGCTCAGCGGAGGTCGCCCGGTGCTGGCGCTGTGCCCGGGGGCGGAGTTTGGGCCGTCAAAGCGCTGGCCGGAGCGCTACTATGGGGAGGTGGCACAGGTCTTTATCGACGCCGGCTGGCAGGTGTGGATCATGGGCTCGGCCAATGACCGGCCGGTGGCCGAGGCCATCAGGTCTGCCCTCGCTGTGGACCTCGCCGGTCACTGCCATATTCTGGCGGGGTCCACCACCCTTGGCGAGGCCATCGACCTGCTGGCGGTGGCGGACTGTGTGGTCAGCAACGATTCCGGCCTGATGCATGTCGCCGCCGCCCTGGCCCGGCCGTTGGTGGTGATCTACGGCTCCACCTCCCCGGGCTTTACCCCGCCGCTGACGGACAGGGTCGAGGTACTATCGATACCCGTGGACTGCGGCCCCTGTTTTCGGCGGGAGTGCCCCCTCGGCCATCACAAATGCATGACCGGGGTGGCGCCGGCGGCGGTGGTGGCGGCGGTGCACAGGTTGCTGCCCCAGCGGCCCGAGACCTTGCCATGACCTTCGCCTTTCTGATCTACCGTTACTTTCCCTTCGGCGGCCAGCAGCGCAATATGCTGGCCATGGCCCAGGAGGCCCACCGTCGCGGCCATCGGGTCACCGTGCTCTGCCACCACTGGCAGGGGGACAGGCCCGCGGGCATCGAGGTCGTCGAGGTGCCGGTGAGCGGTTGGACCAACCACAGCCGCACCCAGGCTTTCGCCCGGGCCGCGGCACAGATTCTCGCCCGCCGCCAGGTGGACCTGCGGGTGGGGTTTATCAAGCTGCCGGAGCTGGATGTGTACTACGCCGCGGACCCCTGCTTTGCCGAAAAGGCCCTCTGCCAGCGGGGCTGGCTGTACCGCCTGGCACCCCGCACCCGGGCTTACCTGGCGCTGGAGCGGGCGGTGTTCGAGCCGGCCAGCGGCTGCCACATTCTGGAGGTCTCCCCAGCCCAGCGGAGCAGCTTTATCCGCCACTACGGGACGCCGGAGGAGCGCTTTCACCCACTGATCCCCGGTATTTCCAAAACCCGGCTGGCCCCGGACGACTACCCCGAGGTGCGCCGCCGGAAGCGCCGGGAGCTGGATATCGACGAGGGTGACAAGGTGTTGCTGGCGCTGGGCTCCGGGTTCAAGACCAAGGGCCTCGACCGCAGTGTGCTGGCCCTGGCGGAACTGCGCCGCCGGGGCAGGCCGGCACGGCTGCTGGTGGTGGGCCAGGACAGGTGGCAGCGCTTTGCCGCCCTGGCGCGGCGGGAAGGTGTGGGCGGCGAGGTGGCTTTTCTCGGTGGCCGGGACGATATCCCCGAGCTGCTCCAGGCCGCCGACCTGCTGCTCCACCCCGCCTACCGGGAGAATACCGGCAATGCCCTGCTGGAGGCGATGATCGCCGGGCTGCCGGTGATCGCCACCCGCACCTGCGGCTACGCCCACTATGTGGAGGATGCCGCCATGGGTGCGGTGGTGGCGGATACCGCCACCGCGGTGGAGATCGCCGACCAGGCTGAGGCGGTGATGCAAACCTCTTCCGAGGACTGGCATCGCCGGGGCAAGACCTTTGCCGACACCGCCAGCATTTACGATCGCCCCGGCCAGTGCGTGGATATTCTCCAAGCCGTGGCCGCCCAGCGGGGGGTGGCATCGTGACCGAGCTGGTTTTGCGGGAGCCCCTGGCCAGCCTGTGGCGGGAGCGGGATGCGTTCGCGGAGGCCGCCGCCCTGGCGGGTGTGGTGGTGCGCCACAAGGAGGGTCGGGAAACCATCCGCTGCACCATCGACGGCGCCGTCTACTACCGGAAGTTTCACCGCGGCGTGGGTTGGTGGGAAATCCTCAAGAATCTGATTCAGCTGCGCCGGCCGGTGGTGGATGCCAGCAACGAATGGCTCGCCATCAACAGGCTCACCGAGCTGGGTATTGCCACCCTCAGTGCGGTGGCCTACGGACGGCGGGGCGCCAATCCGGCAACCCGGCAGTCCTTTCTGATCACCCGGGAACTCACCGGCACCCTGAGCACCGCCGAGTTCACCCGGGAGTGGTCCAACCAGCCGCCCCCCTTTGCGTTGCGACGGGCGATGATTGCCAGGATTGCCACCATCTGTCGCCAGCTCCACGGCAACGGCATCAACCACCGGGACCTGTACCTGTGTCACTTTCTACTGGATCTGACCCGGGGTGAGGACAGTCTGCAGCCGGGTAGTGTCGACTTCTTTGTGGTGGACCTTCACCGCGCCCAGCTGCGGCCAGCGGTGCCCCGCCGCTGGCTGGTGAAGGATATCGCCAGCATCTATTTCTCCGCCCTGGATATCGGTCTTGGCCGCCGGGACGTGCTGCGCTTTCTCAGGGTCTATTACGATGCGCCCCTGCGGCAGGTGCTGGCGGACAACAGGGCTTTTTTCGCCGCGGTGCGCAACAAGGCCCGCAAGCTCTACCTGCGGGATTTTCACCGGGAGCCGGTTTTCCCGCTGTAGCCGAATGAGGGTATCGGGTGCTGGAATTTCCGGGCAACAACGGGCGCGGGGAATGTCCTAAAGGCCACACCCGTGCCACCGTGATTCGCTCACCGAGTGAACTCCTGCACCTTGGCCATTGCTGAGGTAGGCCTCCGGGGTCAGCTCTTGCCGGGGTTGTTGATGTAGCCGGCCACCCGTTTTTTCAGGGCGCCGAGATCCTTGTTGTAGAAATGGTCGAAAATCCGCCCGCTCCAGTGAACCCGCATGGAGTCGAGGTCGATGATTTCGATGTCATTGCCCTTGAGCAGAATGTTGGTGGGTTTGATGTCCCCGTGGGTGATGCCCCTGTTGTGGAGCTTGTCCAGCAGTTCGCGAATTTTGCTGACGATGCCGGGCCAGTCTTCCCGGGTGATTTTGCCACTGTCGTAAAGGTTGCAAATGGTGTCGCCGTCGGATTTTTCGTTGATGATATAGCAGGAGTAGGGGAGCCCCCGCACATAGCGGACGGCAAACAGCAGGGGCTTGGGGGTGGCGATGCCCATCTTCATCAGGATCAGCCCCTTGCAAAAGGCCCGCTCGGCCCTGGACTTGCGGGTCATCAACTTCATGGTGGTGGCGAAGCCCTTGTGGTTGTAGCGCTTGACCACCCAGCGGCCCCAGGGGTGATCGACACTGGCCACGGTGGAGGTGGCGTCGGACTTGTAGCAGTTGCCGTCGGCAATCAGCTGGTCGAGGTGGTCGCAGAGGTTGTCCTGGGCCTGGCAAAAGGCCGTCAGCTCGTTGTCGTGGACCAGAGTCTCGCCCCGTCGCTTGAGGGTGGAAAATCTGCTGGTGTCCCGCAGATCCCGGTTGGCCTCGCGAACCATGGGGTCGGTGACAAAAACCCCCTTGATATAAGACAGGAGATACCTTTTGTAGAACTTGCCCCAGTGGCCGATATTGTGCTGCTGGGACGCCAGGTCGAACAGGGTGCGATACTCGGAATACCTGTTCATGCGGTACAGGGCCCGCAGTTGTTCCACCACCTCCTCGGCGATCAGGTAGCGGATGGTGTCCTGGGACAGGGCGCTGCGAATAAGCGGATTTTCCTGAATAAAGTGGGCGAAGGAGTTGGCCGGGTCGAGAATATTGGCGTAGTTGTCCCTGGCCCTGTTGGTGCAGACATCCCGTATCTGGCCCACTTCGGCGCCGCAGTAGTAAAACTCCAGCTTGCACAGCAGGCGAATAATCAGCTCGATATCCTCCCGGTTGCGCAGCACCGGGTTGTAGAGTCCGTCCCTGAGGAAGGTCTCCCGGGCGATCACAAAGCTGTTGTTGTGGCACCAGCCCATTTCCCGAACATACTCTTCCAGGCTGAGGGTGTCGCCGCGCTTTTTCAGGCCGGTGAGGGAGCTGGTCTGGCGGCCGGCCTTGCGCACGATACCGAAGCAGACCTTGATCCGCTCCGGGTCTTCAGCGATCAGGGACATCCGGGTGGCGACACTGTCGACATCATAGGTGTCGTCGGAATCGAGAAAGCACACAAAGTCCGAGGTGGCGGAGCTGGCCCCCAGGTTCTTGCAAAAGGACTGGCCGCGGTTGACCGGGTTTTTCACCAGGTCTATGGCAGCGCCGTACTTTTCTTCAAGGCGCTGAACGGTGTCGTCGCTGGAGCCATCGTCCACCACCATGCAGCGGGTAGCGGGATAGCTTTGCTGGAGCACCGAGTCGATGGCGGTGCAGACCTGGGGCCAGCGGTTGAAGGTGGGAATCACGACGGTTACGGACATCATTCCGGTCTCTCCAGTAGCAGGGCTGAGCGCTGTACATCCTTGCCGATCTGGAACACCACCACCGAGCGGTTGTCCCGCCCCGGGAAATGCCGCAGAACTGTTCCGTCAGCCCTGGCGATATCCGCCCTCAGGGCCTGTTCCTGTTCCCCTTGCCGGACCCGGTAGGCGTACAGGTGAGACGCCAGCCAGTAGGTGTCGACAGTCTCAAGCAAGGGTTGGCGACTGGCGTTGATGGCCCGCAGCACGGTATCTGTGGTGGATTTGGTGCCGAAGTAGGCAATATAGGGTTCATTGCTGATCAGCTGATCCTGGCCAATGGCGGGGGCCTCCCGGGCCCACAGGGCCGCATCCCGGATATAGGCCTTGCGTCGCTCCTGGCTGATCAAGCCGTCCATGGCATTGGCGAAAATCAAAAACCCAATCAACCCCCGTACCAGGGTAGTCCTGGCGCTGGGTTTGTGCCACAGGCGGGTGAAAACAAAGGGCAGCGCCAGCAGCAAGAGTACCGCCAATTGCAGGCAGTATCTGGTGAGGTTGAAGCGGGCGATCAGGGTGAACAGGCAGAGGTAGGCGAGCACCACCAGGCCGTAGAACAGCACAACCCTGGCGCCGGAGCTGGGGGGGCTGCGCCACCGCCCCGCGGCAATCAGGGGCAGGGCGTAGGGCAGGCTGACGGCACTGAACAGGTTGACGACCACAATGGCGAGCAGCGCCGCCAGGTAGGCGTAGCCGGCATCGCCGGCGGAGAATTCCGCCAGCACCTGGTGGCCGATGATTGCCGCACGCTGGCTGAAGTCCACCGCCAGATTGCGGGCGCCGTCCACCATAAACCCCAGGTCGACAATCACCTTGATTTTGGCCAGGCCTTCGGGCAGCAGCAGGTGGGCCAGGGCAAGCCCCAGGATGCTCGCCGCCACAGGCAGCGCCGCCAGCTGCAGACACAGCGACAGCCGCCGGGCAAGGGGTTGGCCCGTCACCAGCAGCATTGCCAGGGGTGCCAGCAGAGCCAGCGCCAGGGCCTCGACCCTGAACAGAAAGGCCATGAAAATGTACCCAGCCCAACACAGGCAGTGGCGCCAGCTGGGGTTGGCGGCAAAGCGCAGCTGTTGCGACAGGGCCAGCAGCATAAACGCCAGCAGGCCCGGGTCCCGCACCAGGCTGCTGCGCAGGTCGGTGACCGTGGGCAGGCAGAGAATCACCAGAAAGGCGAACAGCACCGTCCTGTCATCGCCTCCCAGGTCCCTCACCACCCGGCAAAAGCCCAGGGTCAGCAAGATAAAGCAAGCGGTCATAATCAGCTGGCCCGAGGCCAGCAGGGGCAGCCCGCTGAGCTGGTGGAGCCACGCCATAAGAATATGGAACATGGGCCAGTTGTAGATATCCACCGCGGCGGGCAGGCCGCTGGCGACGATCTTTTCGGCGGCGATCAGGTAGAGGATGGCATCCTTGTTGACCAGGGGGGCATAGAGGATTTTCCACGCCGACAGCAACAGGTTGGCAACGACAATCGCCAGCAGTGATAGGGGAAACAGGTGGCGGCGCAGCAGGGCGATCACAACAGGCCGTCGAGGTGCTGGAGAACTGTATCGGCGGTCAGGCTTTGCATGCACCTGTAGCCGACGCTGCAACGGCGGCGCAAACAGGTGGCTTCACAGGGCACCGGGCTGCGCAGGACATCGACGTTCTCCCCCAGGGGTGCCCACAGGTGTTCGTCGGTGGGGCCAAACAGGGCCAGGGTGGGGGTGCCGCAGGCGGCGGCGAGGTGGGAGGGGCCGGTGTCATTGCCGACGAAGCACAGGGCGCTGCCCATCAGCGCCATCAACTCGTCGATGGTCAGCCTGTTGTGGAGAGACAGCACCGGGTGGGACAGTTCGGCCAGCAGCTGGTTGATGGTGATGCTGTCGAAGTCCCCGGCACCGGTGATCACCACATTGACAGCCCTGCTCTGCAGGTGCCGGGCGAGGGCGGCAAAACCCGCTGTCGGCCACTGTTTGTAGTCTTTGGTGGCGCAGGGGTGAAGGATGACAAAGGGGCGTCCGGCAAGGGGCAGTTCGTCGCTGAGCAGGGCCGCCACCCGATCCCTGGCCTTCCGGCTGGGGGTGAGTTCTACATACCCGGGCGCCAGGGGCCTGCCGGTGATGCTCCGGGCCACGGCTTCATAGTCGAAAAAAATATGTCTGTTGCCCCGGTCCATGGGCAGGCGCAGATTGAAGTGGCGGCAATAGCGGTTGTCCGGCCCCGCCGACTGGCGGCACCCGGAAAGGGGCAGAAAGCGCTGGCTGACCTTGTCGCCCTCTACCGCGATGCAAAGCCCAGGCCGCGCCCGCCTGGTGCGGCCGATAAACTCCCTGGTGGTGCGAAATTTTCCGCCCACACCGGCGGCGGCGACCCGCTTGCGGGGAAAGGCAATCACCGCCGCGGGAAACTGGGCGGCGGCGACAATCTCGAGATAGCTCTCGTCGACGATCAGGGTGCGGGGGTTGGCTGAAAAGTGGTCCAGCAGGGCCTCGATGGCGCGCAGCGACAACAGCAGATTGCCCATGTGCTTGGAGGGCATCCAGAGCTGGATCGGGGCATCAGTGGCGAGGATTTCGACGCGTCTGATGGGGTGTTGGATTCCCAAGCCTGTTACCTCTGTATGCTGATTTGGGGCAGGCCGGATTATAGCAGCAAGCGCTTGCCGGACAACGAGAGCGCCCCCGAGCCCGGCGCGGTACTGTCACATGACGGCAGCAACCCCTGTGCTAGAATCGCGGCCCTCGCAATAGTCGTTGGGTGACAGCCGGTGCTGGATTTCGAGCGGGTTGGCGAAGGGGTGGTCAACACCACACCCTTCCCCTATATGGTGGTTGAAGATGTTATCGTCGGCGACCAGCTGCCGGCGGTGGTCAGGGATTTCCCCCAGGTGCGCCATCCGGGTAGTATCCCCCTGGGGGAGGCCCGCGGGGGGGCCGCCTTTGCCCGTCTGGTGGCGGACCTCAACAGCGCCAGGTTTCGCCAGCTGATGGCCGCCAAGTTTGCCCTTGACCTCGCTGACAAGCCGGTGCTGACCACGGTGCGCGGGGTGATGCGTGCCAAGGACGGGTGTGCCCACACCGACTCCGCCACCAAGGTGTTGACGGTGCTGGTCTATTTCAACCAGAGCTGGCACGGCCAGGACGGCTGTCTGCGCATTTTGCGGAGCGGTGACCTGGAGGACTGGGTGGCCGAAATCCCCCCCAGGCAGGGCACCATGGTGGCTTTTGCGGTCACAAAAAACTGTTGGCACGGTCACAAGCCGGTGGTGGGCAGGCGGCTGTCCCTGCAGATGAACTATCTCAGCGGTTCCGGTGTAAAGTACAAACACCAATTTTTCCACGGTCTCAGCGCCAGGCTGAAGCAGCTGGCGCCCTGAGCCCTGGACTTCCACACGGACTTCCGGCAATGAATGTGCTTATCGTCAAGCTCACCTCCATGGGGGATCTGGTGCAGTCCCTGCCCGCCCTCAGCGACGCCCGTAGGGCCCGCCCCGAGGTGGTTTTCGACTGGGTGGTGGACGAGGCCTTCGCCGAGGTGCCGGGTTGGCACCCGGCGGTGGGCAGGGTCATCAAAACCGCCCATCGCCGCTGGCGCCGGCAGGTGAGACAGAGCTTTCGCGAGGGCGAGGTACAGGCCTTTTGGCGGCAGTTGCGCGGGGCGCGCTACGCTGCGGTGATCGATGCCCAGAGCAATATCAAGAGCGCCGTGGTCACCGCCCTCACCCGGGGTCCCAAGCACGGTCCGGACCGGGCCTCGGTGCGGGAGTATCCCGCTCACTGGGTTTATGGCCAGCGCCACGCAATCCCCCGGGATCAGCACGCGGTGACCCGCTGGCGGCAGCTGTTCGCCGCCGCGCTGGGCTATCCCATGCCCGCCACGGCGGCGGATTTTGGTCTTGCGGGGCGGGCCTGGCCCGAGGTGCCCGGGCTTCCCCGGACGCCCTACCTGGTGGCCGTGCCCAACGCCAGCTGGGACAACAAGTACTGGCTGGAGAGCCAGTGGCGACAGCTGCTCGCCCTGGCGGGGGAGCAGGGTTACCAGGTGCTGTTGCCCTGGGGGTCGGCGCTGGAGTTTGAGCGCGCCACGGCCATCGCCCGCGGGCGCAGCAACGCCAGGGTGCTGCCCCGCCACAGCCTGACGGAGTTGGCCGCTATCCTGCGCGGCAGCAGTGGCGCGGTGTGCATGGATACCGGGCTCGCCCATGTCGCCGCGGCACTGGGGGTGCCCACGGTGACCCTCTACGGCCCCACGGATCCCGCCCTGATTGGCGCCACTGGCCCCCATTCCGTTCACGTGGTCGCCGACGGCTTCAGCTGTATTCCCTGCAACCGGCGCTACTGTCAGGTGCCCGGCTATCGGGGCCCCCAGGCCCAGTGCCTGACCCAGGTGAGCGGGGCTCGGGTGTGGCAGACCCTGGTGAATCTGATGGACGCCAGTGGCGGGCAGAGTCGATAATCCCGCCTGCACGGAGTCGTAACAGGAAACACAGTGATGAAATTGGAATACCCCAGGTTTGACAGTGCGCGACTGCTGGTGGTCGGCGACCTGATGCTGGACCGCTACTGGTACGGCGGCACCTCCCGCATCTCCCCGGAGGCGCCGGTGCCGGTGGTCAAGGTCAACAGCACCGAAGACCGCATCGGCGGCGCCGGCAACGTGGCCCTCAATATTGCCTCTCTGGGGGCGGCGGCGGCCATCGTGGCGGTGGTGGGCCGGGACGAGGCCGCGGCGGTGTTGACGAGCCGCCTGGCGTCGGCGGGCATTACCAGCGATTTTCAGGTTTCGGCAACCCGGCCCACCATCACCAAGCTGCGGGTCGTCAGTCGCAGTCAGCAGTTGCTGCGCATGGATTTCGAAGAGCCTTTCAGCGCCGAGGACACCTCTGAACTGCTGGCCAAAACCCGGGAATATCTGCCCGGGGTGGGGGCCCTGGTGCTCTCCGACTACGCCAAGGGCGCCCTCGCCGATCCCCAGCCGTTGATTCAGGCCGCCCGGCGCCAGGGTATCCCGGTGCTGGTGGACCCCAAGGGCAGCGCCTTTGCCCGCTACCTGGGCGCGACCCTGCTCACCCCCAACCTCCACGAATTCGAGGCGGTGGTTGGCGAATGCGCCAGCGAGCACGAACTGGCGGACAGGGGTCTGGCGTTGATCGGCGAACTCCAGCTGGAGGCCCTGCTGATCACCCGGGGGGAGCACGGCATGACCCTGTTGCAGCCCGGCCACCCACCACTCCACCTGCCCGCCCGGGCCCGGGAGGTGTTCGATGTCACCGGCGCCGGGGATACCGTGATTTCGGTGCTGGCGGCCGCCCTGGCAGCGGGCCAGGCTTTGCCGGAGGCGGTGGCCCTGGCCAATCTCGCCGCCGGTATCGTGGTTGCCAAGCTGGGCACCGCCACCGTCAGCGGCCCCGAATTGCGCCGCGCCATTCTTCAGGATCAGGGCTCCGAGCGGGGGGTGCTGAACCTGGAACAGCTGCTGGCGGATGTCGCCGACGCCCGCGCTCAGGGGGAGAAGATTGTCTTTACCAATGGCTGTTTCGACATCCTCCACGCCGGCCACGTGGGGTATCTGGAGCAGGCCCGGCGCCAGGGCGATCGCCTGATCGTGGCCGTCAACGGCGATGACTCGGTGAAGCGGCTCAAGGGTGAGGGGCGGCCCATCAACACCGTCGAGCGGCGGATGGCGGTGCTGGCGGGCCTGGAGGCGGTGGACTGGGTGGTGTCCTTCGACGAGGATACCCCGGAGCGGCTACTGGCCGCCATCAAGCCGGATGTGCTGGTGAAGGGAGGGGACTACGCCAAGGAAGCCGTGGTCGGCTGGCAGATTGTGGAGAGCTATGGCGGCCAGGTCAGGGCCCTGGATTTCCTGGAAAACTGCTCCACCACCGCGATAGTTGAAAAGGTTCGGGGGGCAAAACCGTGATCCAGTTCACAAAATTGCCCCAAAGGCTTGAAAAAGGGGAAAAAAACTCAAATATAAGGTCCGGCCCCCTTCCCGGGGGCGGCAAAATCCTGGAAAATTTGCGCACGTTAGTCTAACCACAACGTAGCCGCGAAGGTTCCTGTTTGTTTACGCTTTAAGAGGGCGATGATATGAAATCTGTAATGACTAAATCCGGTCTGGCCATCATGGGTCTGTCCCTGGTACTGATGACTGGTTGTGCCAGCAATGCTCGCGTCGACGCTGTCGAAGCCAAAGCCAACACCGCTCAGCAAACTGCCGACGCCGCCATGGCTGCCGCCCAGCGCGCCCAGCAAACCGCTGATCAGGCTCTGCGCGCCGCCAACGACGCCAATGCTGCCATCACCCGCTTGTCCGAGACCGTTAGCCGCAAGTAAGTGATTGTTTGCGCTTAACAAAGAAAGGCTGCCCTCGGGCAGCCTTTTTTGTTTGCCCGGCGAAGCCGGCAAATCCGGCCACCTGAAAGAAGGTGGCG
>CAZWUP010000062.1:0-12341 GCA_964637045.1 uncultured Porticoccaceae bacterium
CGCCGCCAGGACCAGAGCCAGCACCGCAGCCAGAAGCAAACCCGCGACCGCCAAAGAGGTGCGCAAAGCCGCCACTGAGGACAATGCATGAACCAGGAAGAAATGCGCCTGCCCGGGTCCCTTGCGGAGATCAAGGCCAGCCCCAAGGGCCGCAAGATCGCCGCCTTTTTCGATCTCGACGGCACCATCATCTCCGGCTTTTCCGCCAGCCACCTGACCCGCGACCGGATGAAGAACAAGGAGGTGAGCCTGGCTGAGTTGCTGAAAACCATCGCCACCGCCATCAGCGCCACCGCGGGCAGGTCGGATTTTGAGGACCTGCTGAAAATCGGCGCCGAGGCCTGGGAGGGGCGCGCCGACGATCAGCTGATGGAAATGGGCGAGCGCCTGTTCCAGCAGAAGATCATCAACCTGATCTACCCCGAGATGCGGGAAGTGGTGAGGGCCCACCAGGAGCGGGGACACACGGTGATCCTGTCCTCTTCCGCCACCAGCTACCAGGTGGAGCCGGTGGCCAGGTTCCTGGGTATCGACCATGTGATCTGCAACCGCTTCGGCCTGACCCAGGGCTACCTCAACGGCACCGTGGCCAAGCCGGTGATCTGGGGCAAGGGCAAGGCCATGGCGGCCCAGCAGTTTGCCATGGACCACCACATCGAGCTGAAAAATTGCTTCTTCTACGCCGATGGCGACGAGGATGCGGCGCTGATGTATCTGGTGGGCCACCCCCGCCCCATCAATCCCGGCAAGAAGCTGGCAAAGGTGGCCGCCGCCCGGGGCTGGCCCGTCCAGCGCTTCACCAGCAGGGACACCAACAGCAAACTCAGAACCCTGGCGGGGGTGGCCAGCGTGCTGCCCATCGGCGCCTTGGGGGTGGGCCTGGGCCTGTTGAGACGGGACAAGCGGGCCACCCTGAACTTCGCCTCCCCCCTCTGGCTCGACACCATGTTCCGCATCAACGGCGTCAAGCTGGAAGTGATCGGGCGCCACAATCTTTGGGACCACAGGCCCGCGGTGTTTATCTTCAACCACCGCAACAATTTCGATGCCCTGATGGCCGCCCGGCTGGTGGAACGGGACTTCACCGGGGTGGGCAAGAAGGATATCGAGAACCACTGGCTGATGGGCACCCTGGGCAAGCTGGCGGATGTGGCCTTTATCGACCGGGCCGACTCCAAGGCCTCCGTGGAAGCCCTCAAGCCCATTGAAGACCTGGCCAGAAAGGGTCTTTCCATCTGCCTCGCCCCGGAGGGCACCCGCCTCGACACCCAGGAGGTGGGGCCCTTCAAAAAGGGCGCCTTCCGGATGGCCATGGCGGCGGAGATCCCGGTGGTGCCCATCGTGTTCCGCAATGCCGAGGCGGTGGCGGCCCGGGATGCCGCGGTACTCAGCCCGGGCACCGTCGACGTGGCGGTGCTGCCCCCCATCGATGTCGGCGACTGGACCCTGGACGACCTGGCGGAGCGCATCGAAGAGGTGCGCCAACTCTACATAGACACCCTCAACCACTGGCCCAACGACGACGAGCTGTAATTCTGTGAATGAATCCGCCTTTACCTTCTGCAATGCCGCCGGCACTGACATCCACGTCCATCGCTGGTCCCCGGACAGCAAACCCAGGGCCGCGGTACAGATCGCCCACGGTGCCGCCGAACACGGCGCCCGCTACGCCCGCTTCGCCCGGCGCCTTACCGCCGCGGGCTTTGTGGTCTACGCCAACGACCACCGCGGCCACGGCCGCACCGCGGGCACCCTGGACAGGGCCGGCATCGCCGGCCCCGACGGCTGGAACGGCATGGTCGACGACCTGCACCGGCTCACCGCCATCATTCGCGAGGCACAGCCCGGCCTGCCGATATTTCTGTTTGGCCACAGCCTGGGCTCGCTGATGACCCAGCAGTATATCCAGCACTGGGGCGACGAGCTGGCCGGCGCTGTGCTCTGTGGTACCTTCGGCGACAGCCCTGGGGTGGCGGAGCTGCTGCCGATGCTGGCCATGGCCGCAGAAGCCGCGCCGGAAGCCCCCTCCGAAATGTACGCCGCCATGTTTGACGAGTTCAACAAGCCCTTTGCCCCCGGTGAAACCGGCTTTGAATGGCTCAGTCGCGATGGGGCTGAAGTGCGGAAATACGTTGCCGACCCCTGGTGTGGCTTCGCCTTCAGCAACGCCCTGGTGTACGACAACCTGAGGGCCACCCTGAAAATCTGGGACCCCGCCAGCGAGGCTGGAATCCCCCCCGACCTGCCCCTGCTGCTGATTGCCGGTGACCGCGACCCGGCGGGTCGCAACGGGGAATCCGTTCACCAGCTGGCCCTGCGCTATCGCAGCCAGGGCATTCGCCACGTCTCCGAGATTCTCTACCCCGACGCCCGCCACGAGATCCTGAACGAAACCAACAGGGAGCAAGTTGAACAGGACGTGGTCGCCTGGTTGGACCACCAGCTGCCGTAACCGCGACGGAATTTGTCTTTGCCTGCGGTTTGCAGCATCATCCTCGGGGCGGCCATATCCGCAGATGTTCCCCCTTATCAATCCCGCTGGTGGTGCCCGCCTCCTGGGCAGGCACCACCGGCGATCACAATAATTCCCCCTTAGGATTCCCATGTCGAAAGCGTCTCCCAGCCCCTGGATCATCGTTGCCTACTGCTGCCTGATGCAGGCCTTTACCGTGGGTATCGGCGTCTATGCCTTTGCCCTCTTCGTCATGCCCTGGGTTCAGGAGTTCAGCGCTTCCCGCAGCAGCCTGATGCTGGCGGTCACCGCCTCCTCGGTGGCCGTGGCACTGATCTCTCCCATCGGCGGCATCCTGCTGGACAAACTCGACAGCAAGAAGCTGATTCTCGCCAGCTTGGCGATCTATATCCTGGGGCTGCTGGCCATTGCCGCGGCCCCAGGCGAGCTGGTGGTGGTGGCGATGTTTGGCCTGGTGCTGCCGGTGGGCATCGTCCTCGCCGGCCCCCTCACCTCCTATTCCCTGGTGGCCCGCGCCTTCACCGGCAAACGCGGCCTGGCGCTGGGCATCACCGCCCTCGGCACCTCCATCGGCGGCTTTTTCATGCCCTTTGTGGTCACCGAGCTGCTGGGCATGTTTTCCTGGCGCCAGGTATTTGTGATCCTGGCTGCCCTCACCGCCGCACTGGTGTGGATGCCTGGCCTGGTTGTGCTGAAGGCCGACATTCCCCCAGCCAGTGGCGTTCAGCAGGGCGGAACCCTGGCCATGATGCGCTCCCGCCCCGTGATCCAGCTCGGCCTCAGCTATCTGCTGCCGTCGGTGATGTTTATCGCCATCCTCCACAATGTGGGGGCCTACGCCGTCGACATCGGCGTCAGCCAGCAACAGGCCGCCTGGGTGATCTCCGCCTGTTCGGTACTGATGGCCATCGGCAAAATCAGTTCCGGCGCCCTCAGCGACCGCCTGCCCGCCAAGGTGCTCTATATCGGTTTGGTGAGTATCATCTTTGCCGGCATGGTGGTCACCGGACTCGCCACAAGCTTTCCCAGCCTGCTCGCCGGGGTTTGCCTGGTGGCCCTGGTTACCGGGGGCATTGCCCCCTTTATCGCGAGCCTGGTGGCCAGCCGCTGGGGAATGGCCCAGTTTGGCCGGGTGATGGGGGTGATTCACGCCTTTGCCGCCCTGTCCGGCATCGGCCCACTGATCGCCGCCACCATCCGCGACAGTACCGGCAGCTACTCCCTGGCCTTCCTGGCGCTGACGGTACTGTTGATTCCCGCGATAGCCTGTTTTGTCACCCTGCCCAGGGTCGTCGAGGTCCAACCCGAGGCCGAACCGGCAGTCACCTGAGTTTCATTGCGAGCGTTCAAAAACCCCGGCGCGCCGGGGTTTTTTGTGGCCTCGGATCCGACAATTCCTATATGTGATAACAGATCTAGATATTTTTTGCCCCAACTTCTTGCACAATTCAATATTGGCTTCTATTCTGATACCACAAATACAAAAACCTCGCTGCCATGACCGTCAAACATCCCCCTCGCCGATCACCCTCCCAGCCCAATACGGCAGCCCGTATTGCCGAGCTGTTGCGGCAGGAGATCCTGCAACGGGGAGAGGGTGACTTTCTCGGCAGTGAGGAGGACCTGCTCAAAAGGTACGGCGTCAGCCGCCCCACCTTCCGCCAGACTGTGCGGCTTATGGAGCAGGAGCAATTACTGACGGTAAAGCGGGGCATTGGGGGCGGCTACTATGTGCGCAAACCCTCTATCGAAGCGGTGGGACGGGCCGCAGCGTCCTATCTGCAATCCCGCAACACCAGCCACGAGGATGTCCTGGTGGCCGCCAATACGGCCGGGGTAACCATGGCGCGGCTGGCGGCCCAATCCACCGACGAGGATACCAGGGCGGAAATGGCCGCCATGATGGCCCATCTGGACAAGGTGGATTATGCACACCAGCCCTTCGCCAGATTTCTCGCCGACGACCACGCCCTGCGCAGCCTGATCGCCCGCCTCGCCAACAATAACGCCCTGGAACTGTTCCTCAGCACCCTGGAGGTGGTAGCCATGGACGATGCGACCACCAGGATTTCCCAGTCCGACCGCCCGGACCGGCGCCGGGCGTGGCACCGCCAGCGCCAGCGCCTGGTGGAAGCCATTCTCAACCGGGAGCCCGAGGTGGCGGCAGCCCTGACCACCTGTCTGCACCAGCAGATACAGGGTTGGCGGGCGGAGGATTTGAACCACTGACAAGCAACTCGGGGCGCGGCCAACCAATCCCATTTCTCAGGAGAATAACAATATGAAACACGCCAATCCGAAATCCCCCCTGCTGGCCGCGGCTATCGCCGCCCTCACCGGCCTCGCCGCCGCCAGCCAGCTCCAGGCCGCACCCGCCTGTGACCTGGCATCCTTCAAGGCCCCGGCCAACACCACCCTGGTGTCCGCCACGGCCTTCAGCGAGCCTGTCAACTACTGCCGCATCGACGGCTATGTCACCACCACCAATCCGGGCCCCAACCAGGTCAACTTTATGCTGGCCCTGCCCGAGAGGCATAACGGCCGCTATGTGTTCACCATCCAGGGGGGCGCGGCGGCCTTTGTACCCAACCCCACCGCCACCCAGCTGACCAACGGCTACGCCATCGCGTCCACCGACAAGGGAGTGAGGGCCGCCCATCTCCTGGACTTCTCTTTTCGCGACGACCCCGCGCAATCCCTCGACTGGGCCCACCGCGGTGTCCATGTGGTGGCCCAGGCCACCCAGGAGATCACCCGCGCCCACTACGGCACCGACACCCTCCACCGCTTTGCCATGGGTTGTTCCGGCGGCGGCGACGGCACCCTCAGCGCAGCGGAAAACCATCCCGGGGATTTCGACGGCTATATCGCCGCGGCCATGACCACCTCGCCCCTGGAGATCAGCATGATCTGGGGCAAGATCACCCAGCACATCGTCAACCATCCCGAGGCCTGGATCTCCCCCGAGGACCTGGTCAAGGTGGAAAAGGTGATTCTCGACCACTACGACGCCGCCGACGGCGCCCGCGATGGCTTGATTTGGGATCCCACCATCATCACTCTCGACCGCAGCCGCCTTGACTTCCTCAGCGACCCTCAGTTCGACGTCCTGACGATGATCCAGGAGGGCATCGACGAGGGCGGCGAGGCCTATTACCCCGGCTTCTGGATGAGCAACCCCAGCGCCTTCACCAACTTTCTGTTCGGCATGAAACCGCCGCCCTGGGGCCCAGAGGATCGGCCACCGGAGGTGCCCTCCGGCTGGGTGGTGGCGGACACAGGCTCCAAGGCCATCCGCAAGGACCCAAGCTTCAGCTTGCTCACCGACTTTGATTTCACCAGCGCCGAGGACCTGCTGGAGGACCGCCGCCTCAACGTGGCGCGGGGCCGTGAGTCATTCCACCCCACCGATCTCAAGGGCCTGCGGGACAGCGGCGGCAAACTCATCCTGTGGACCGGCTCCGCCGACCAGGCGGTACCCCCAGAGAACATTCTCAACTACACCAGGGACGCCGACCAGGTCTTCAGCCCCGAGGGCCGCCAGGGGTTCATCCAGAGCTACTTTGTCCCCGGCATGTTCCACTGCGTTGGCGGCACCAATCACCCCACGGATGTACCCGAGGTTCTCCTCGATGCCGCCGCCCAGTGGGTGGCTAGCGGTCAGGCCCCGGAGGCGGTTATCGCCAGCACCGGCAAAGGCGACGATGTATTCCCCGCGATGATCGGTGGCGGCCAGACCAACCAGCAAATGGCCCGACGCATGGCAATGCTCAAGGCCCAGAGCGACGGCCCGGTGCGCAGCTACCTGTTGTGCCCCTGGCCCAAAAAATCGGTATTCAAGGGCGGGCTGGACAACCCTGAGGGTCTCGATGTCAACGACGCCGGCAACTGGCGGTGCGAGGGCTGACCCTCGAGGCCGCCGCCAAGCATCCAGTCATTGCCATGAGAGAGCGAATCACCCCAAGCCAAACCACCACCACGAGGTAAACCATCATGATAAAGATACCCGCAACAGGTTTGCATACGGCTGTTGATCATGGCCGGCCGGCAGCCGCCCCGAAGCGGCTGGCCACGGCGCTGGCCCTGGGCCTGGCCACCACCCTGTCGGGGGCGGCCCTGGCGGCCAAACCCTGCGCGGTGGACAGCTTCACGCCACCGGCCAACGCCACCCTGGTGTCCGTTGAGGCCCATCAGGGGGCGGTCAATTACTGCCGCATCGACGGCTATGTGACCACCACAGATCCCGGCCCCAACAAGGTCAACTTTATGGTGGCGATGCCCGAAAACCACAACGGCCGCTATGTGTTCACCATCCAGGGTGGCGCCGCCGCCTTCATCCCCGACCCCAATGAGCCCTATCTGGCCCAGGGCTACGCCGTGGCCTCCACCGACAAGGGGGTGAAGGCCGCCCACCTGCTGGACTTTTCCTTTCGCGACGACCCGGCGCAATCCCTGGACTGGGCCCACCGCGGCGTCCATGTGTCGGCGGTGGCCTCCCAGGATCTGACCCGCCAGTACTACGGCGTCGACAAACTGCACCGCTACGCCATGGGCTGCTCCGGGGGCGGCGACGGCACCCTCAGTGCCGCCGAAACCCACCCGGAGGATTTCGACGCCTACGTGGCCGCCGCCATGACCACCGCACCCCTGGAAATCAGCCTGATCTGGGCAAAGATTGCCCAGCACATCGTCACCAACCCGGACGGCTGGATCTCCCCCGACGAGTTGCAGCGCCTGCAGGAGCTGTTCATGGCCAAGTACGACGCCGCCGACGGCGCCCGTGACGGCCATATCTGGGACCCGACGGTAATCGAGCTGGACCGGGAGGAACTCGCCTTTCTCAACGACCAGCAGTTCCGCAGTCTGCAGATCATTCAGGACGGCATCGACGAGGGGCCGGATGCCTACTACCCGGGCTTCTGGCTGAGCCACCCCTCTGCCTTCGCCCGCTTCCTGTTCGGCACCGAGCGGCCACCCTGGCCCCCAGGCACCCTGCCGCCCCAATCCCCCTCCGGCTTCATGGTGTCCGACACCGGGTCCAAGGCGGTGCGCGGCCCCGACTTCAGCTACATCACCGACTTCGACTTCAACGACCGCGAGCAACTGGTCAACGACCGCCGTCTCAATATGGCCAAGGGGCGCAAGACCTTCGACCCCGCCAACTTGAAAGGGCTGCAGGCCTCTGGCGGCAAGCTGCTCCTGTGGAGTGGCATGGCCGAGGAGGCGGTACCACCGCGCAATATCCTCAACTACACCGAGGGCGCCAACACCGTGTTTGGCGAGGAACAGCGGCCCGAGTTCATCCGCACCTTCCTGGTGCCGGGTATGTTCCACTGCGTCGGCGGCGTGGATCAGCCCACCGACGTGCCCGACGTGATGCTGGAAGCCGCCGCCCGCTGGGTGGAAAAGGGCGAGGCCCCCGCGGGTGTTGTCGCCAACCGCAGGGTGGGTCACCCCGACGTGTTTGCCGTGATCCACCGCGCCGGCGTGGGCTCCCAGGACCTGATCGACCGCGCCGCCGGAGAGCTCCAAGCCACCCCGGAGCGCACCTTCCTGCTCTGTCCCTGGCCGCAACAATCCGTCTTCAAGGGTGGCCTGGACAACCCGGACGGGCTGGATGTGAAGGACGCGGCAAACTGGCAGTGTAAAGACTGAGGCATTCCAGCACCGGGATGAATGCCGCTGACGTGAGAAAATTCTCGTTGTTTCAGCTGTTGTCGTTGTAAGTGCGGTGACGCAATCCAGCCTCCGGGTATTGGTGGAGTGCCTGGACTGCTGCGCCGCAGATTGCCAGGGTGCACTCGCAGCTGAAGGCTCGGCGCAACAACAATGGTTCAGAGTTCGCGAAAGGCACCGCCACTTATCGGTGCGACAGTTTCCACCACCAACCACAGCCAGAGGAGACACCCACCACCCAAAACCTGTCGGCAAATCGGACTGCCACCCCTAGGGCCAACAATAATTTAAATAATTACCGACATTCCGAGGATAGTACTATGCATACCAAGAACGCCATCGCCACCCTGATCGCCGCCTGTGTCGCCGCGCCTGCAGTGCCCGCACTGGCCCAGTCCGACGGCCCGGTTCTCGAAGAGATCCTGGTCCAGGCACGCCGTACCGAGGAAACCCAGCAGCAGGTGCCCATCGCCGTGTCCACGGTGACGGCGGAAACTCTGCGCAACCTCACCGTATCGTCCATTTCCGACATCCAGCGCCTGGTGCCTTCGCTACAGATATCACCCAGCAACACCGGCACCCAGAGCTTTGTGATCCGCGGCTCCTTTTCCCAGCAGTTCACCGACCCCGGAGTAATCACCTATGTGGACGAGGTGCCCATCGACTCCCGGGTGCTGGCCTACAGCCTCTACGACCTCGGCTCCATCCAGCAGCTGAAAGGCCCCCAGGGCACCCTGTTCGGCAAGAACAGCACCGGCGGCGCCGTACTGTTCTTCTCGCAGCGACCGGAGGACGAAGTGGGGGGCTATGGCCGACTGCGTCTCGGCAACTTCAATGAGCGCCGCGTCGAAGGCGCCATCAATCTGCCCCTCACCGACACCCTGGCGTTTCGCCTCGCCGGCCAGTGGGAGGAGCGGGACGGCTTTATCGACAGCGTCAACGACAGCAGCAAGGACTACGACAACAGGGACAACTACGCCCTACGCCCCTCTCTGTTGTGGACCCCCAGCGACACTGTGGAGAACTTCACCCAGGTTACCCACTACCGGGTGGACCAGCTGGTTAACCCCAACCTGGTTGTCAGCACCAGCTTTCCCTTCGCCCAGGCCCTGGTGGCCCAGCAACAGGCACTTGGCCGCGACAAGACCATCAACAACTTTGCCTACCCCGACATCTACGACTTTGATGCCATCACCAACACCACCACCGTCGAACTCGGCACTGTCAGCGTCAAGAACATCTTCCACTACAGCGAGACCGCGCAGACCTTCGGCCGGGACTACGACGGCACCCCCCTGGATATCTACTCCGTGATCGTGTCGGCGGACATCGACAACGTCTACGACGAGCTCCAGGTCTACGGCACCGCGCTGAATGACAAGCTCGAGTGGCGGGTTGGCGGCAGCTACTCAAAAACCGACCAGACGGAATTTTTCGACAGCAGGCCCTTTATCCTTCTCGGGGGCTTCCCGCAAACCAACACCACCCTGATGGATATGGAAACCCGCGCCCTGTTTGGCCAGGTGTCCTACGACCTGTCCACCCTGCTGGAGGGCCTGACCGCCACCGCCGGCTACCGCCACACCTGGGACGAGCGGGACGCCAATATCCGCCAGTTCCTGCTGACCCCCGTGGCCGACGTGTGCGTCACCTCGGCCCCCAACCCGGACCCGGTGACCTGCGCCAGCACCCTCGATCAAAAGTTCGACGACTACAACTACAACCTGTCCCTCGACTGGCAGCTCAACGAGGACGCCATGGTCTATGTGGCCCACCGCAGGGGCTACAAGTCCGGCGGTTTCAACACCTCGTCCCCCTTCCCCGAGCTCACCCTCTACCAGCCGGAAATCGTCGAGGACTACGAACTCGGCCTGAAGCTGGAATGGAGTCTGGGGACGATGCCGGTGCGCACCAATATCGCCGCCTTCCGCGCCGACTACGAAAACATCCAGGCCCCCGGGCTGGTGATCAACCCGGTTACCGGCGCCCCCGCCCAGCTGATCTTCAACCAGAGCCCAAACGGCGACCCCAACGAGGCCGAGTTCACCGGTTATGAGATCGAATTTATGATCATGCCGGCGGAGTGGCTGCGGCTGTCCGGCTTCCTGGCGGTGGTGGATACCGAATACCAGCAGTTCACCAACGCCCAGGGGCGGGATCTGGCGGGGGAACCCGTGGGGGGCACCACGCCCAAAACCATGGGCCTGACCGCGAATATCAGCCTGCCGGCGCCGGAGGACTGGGGCGAGATGAGCTTTACCGCCAACTACTACGGCGCCGACAAGACCGAGGTGAACACCGGCTCCACAGGCTGGAGGGTGCGCCGCGATCAGGTCGACCTGCGCCTCGACTGGCGCAACATCATGACCACCGCCCTCGACCTCTCCCTGTACGGCAAGAACATCGATGACCGGGAGATGTGCGATTACACCAACCTGGGTTTCGGCACCCCCACTGAGCTGTGCATGCCGCCGCGGCAGTACGGCCTGGAGCTGGCCTACCGCTTTGGCCAATGACCGGGTCCTTTGCCACAGGGCCGGCAGCCGCAGCTGCCGGCACCTTCTCCACAAGCCCATAGAAACGAGGAAACAACCATGACAGGCTGTACTTTCATTGCCCCCCTAGGCCGCACCACTCTGGCCCTGGCGGTGACTGCCGCCCTGGCCGCAGCGCTGCCAGCCAGCGCCGCCGACAACTGCGACCTGGCATCCTTCAAGGCCCCCGCCAACACCACCCTGGTGTCAGCCAAGGCCTTCAGCGAGCCCGTCAACTACTGCCGCATCGACGGCTATGTGACCACCACCAACCCCGGCCCCAACCAGGTCAACTTTATGCTGGCCCTGCCCGAGGCGCACAACGGCCGCTATCTGTTCTCCATCCAGGGGGGCGCGGCGGCCTTTGTGCCCGACCCCACCGAACCCCACCTGCGGGCGGGCTACGCCATCGCCTCCACCGACAAGGGGGTGAAGGCGGCCCACGGCCTCGACTTCAGCTTCCGCAACGACCCGGCCCAGTCCGTCGACTGGGCCCACCGGGGGGTTCACGTCTCCGCCGTGGCCACCCAGGACCTGACCCGCCAGCACTACGGCATCGACACCCTGCACCGCTACGCCTACGGCTGCTCCGGCGGCGGCGACGGCACCCTCAGCGCCGCCGAGGTCCACCCCACCGACTTCGACGGCTATATCGCCGCCGCCATGACCACCGCCCCCCTGGAAATCAGCATGATGTGGGGCAAGATCGCCCAGCGCATCGTCACCAACCCCAAGGCCTGGATCTCCCTCGCCGAGCTGGAAAAGGTGGAGCGGGCCCTGCTGGCCCAGTACGACGCCGCTGACGGTGCCGTGGACCAGCTGATCTGGGACCCGACGGTGATCGAACTCGACAGGGAACAGCTGGCCTTCCTCAGCGACCACCAGTTCGGCACCCTGCAGATGATTCAGGCCGGCATCGACGAGGGCGAAGGCGCCTACTACCCCGGGTTCTGGATGAGCAACCCCATCGCCTTCTCCCGCTTCCTGTTCGGCCTCAAGCAACCGCCCTGGGACACCACCGACATGGCCCCCCAGATACCCGCCGGCTGGATGGTGGCCAACACCGGGTCCAAGGGGGTGCGCACCCCGGACTTCAGCCTGATCACCGACTTCGATTTCGGCGATGCCGAACAGCTGCGGGAGGACCGCCGCTTCAACCAGGCCAAGGGCCGCCACAGCTTCGATCCGGCCCATCTCAAGGGACTGAAGGAATCCGGCGGCAAGCTGATTCTGTGGAGCGGTGCGGCGGACGAGGCGGTGCCGCCACAGAACATCCTCGACTATACTGACGGGGCCAACCGGGTGTTTGGCCAGGAGGAACGGACCGGGTTTATCCGCACCTTCCTCGCCCCCGGCATGTTCCACTGCCGCGGCGGCGTCAATGCCCCCGACGATATGTACGATGTCATGCTTGAAGCCGCCGCCCGCTGGGTGGAAGATGGTGTAGCACCGGACCAGGTGGTCGCCAGCAACCCGGCGATCTACGTCAGCTACGACGACGCCATCGCCGACGCGGTGAGCCAGATGCAGCGCATCGGCGGCAAGGGGGAGCCCCTTCGCGACGTCGCCACCACCGAGCGCAGCTACCTGCTCTGTCCCTGGCCGCAAAAGTCGGTGTTCAAGGGCGGGGTGGACAACCCCGAGGGGCTGGCCGTCAA